>CAZXKN010000224.1:0-17047 GCA_964641815.1 uncultured Gemmatimonadaceae bacterium
CACCCGTGCCACGGCCATCATGGAGCTGCACGCGGGGATCGCGATGTTTCTCGCCGGCCGCATCGCCCCGCTGGCGCTCCTGCCGCCGCCGATCGCGCATCTCGCGTCGGTGCTCTGGTTCCGGCCGATGCTCGCGTTTCCAGTCGAGGTCCTGACCGGCGCCGTAACCGGCTCGGCAGCCCTGCTGCAGGGATTCGTCGCGCAGGCCTTCTGGCTCGCCGTCTGGTACGGGGCCTGCCGCCTGGCCTGGCAGCGCGGACTGCTGCGCTATGGAGCGGTGGGCGGATGACGACGGTGCGGCGACTGCGCTGGCCCACGATCCTCGCCAGTCTCGTGCGATTGAACGCGGTGGAGGAGCTGCAGTACCGGGCGAATTTCATCGCCAGTGTCCTCGCCACCGGGTTCGGGATCGCCACAGCACTGCTCACCCTCGCGTTGTTCTTCCGACATACCACGCGCCTCGGCGGCTGGGACTATTGGGAGGTCGTGGTGCTCCTGGGAGTGTTCAATGCCCTCACGGGCGTCATCGAGGCGGTGTTGCGGCCGGGGATCGGCCAGCTCGCCGACGATGTGAAGAGCGGCGCCCTGGACCTCGTGCTCATGCGGCCGGCCGACGCCCAACTGTTCGTCTCGTTCCGGCGGCTCGATCTCTGGCGCGTGACCGATATCGTGCTCGGCCTCGCACTCTCCGGGTATGCCCTGTTTCGTCTGGGCCATGTCCCCACGATCTGGCAGTCGGCGGCGTTTCTCGTGGCCCTCGCGGCGGCCGCGCTCGTCGTCTATGCCATCTGGGTCGCGCTGATGAGTCTTGCCTTCTGGTTCGTGGCGGTGGAAAACATCGCGGTGCTGTTCGATGCGGTGTACGAAGGAGCGCGCTATCCCGTGTCGGCGTATCCAGGGGCGCTGCGTTTCGTGTTCGTGTATCTGCTGCCGATCGCATGGGTGACGACGGTTCCCGCGTCCGCGCTCACCGGAAGGTTGTCGCCGCTCATCGGCCTGGGAGCGGCGGGGGTCGGCGCGGCGGCATTCCTGCTGTCGCGGCTGTTGTGGCGGACCGCCCTGAAGCGTTACACCGGCGCCAGCGGCTGACGTCCGCTCACGCGCGCTGGCGCACCTGGTCGACCACGGCGCGCGTGGCGGTTTCGAGATCGGGTGCGCGCAGCAGGCTCGAGCCGATCAGAAACATCGTGTCGTTGCCGTAGACGTCGATCCAGTGCGCGATCCGCTTGGCATCGACGCCGCCGCCCGGCACCGGAAAGGCGGGCCGCGTCGGACCGAGCGGCGCACGCAACCGCCGATTGATCGCCTGGCACAGCTCGAGGGTGAAGTAGCTGAACCGTCCGCCGACGTTGGTATAGACCACGCCGTCCGACCCGATCACCCGGTAGAGGAGACCGTACAGCACGTCGGCAGCGATGCCGTGGTCGGTCCCGAAGAACGCGCCGCTCATCGTGGGGTGCGACAGGACGATGAGCCCGCGCTCGCCGATCGCTCGCGCCGCGTCGACGCCCTGCGGCAGCAGGTTCACGAGCACGCCGCGGCACCCGGCCCGCGTCGCCACCGCGAGCCGGTCGGCGAAGCCCGTGAGCGACCCGGTGATATTGGGGAAGTAGAGCGTCCTTCCCCCCGTCTCACGATTGGCCCGCTCCACCGCCTCCTGGCAGCGCTCGACGCGCTCGCCAAACGGCGCCGCGGCCTGATCGGCGAGGTTGTGGTCGTCCTTGACGATGTCCGTACCGGCGCGGGCGAAGCGATAACACAGCTCGGCGAGGGCTTTGGCATCGAGCCCCAGCGGTTTGGTCGCGGTACAGACGAGGGGACGCCGCGGCGCGTCACAGACCTCGCGGATGCCGGGGATGCCGAAGCGCGGACCGGGCAGCGCGCGCAGCATCGATTCGGGGAAGTCGAGATCGACGAGCCGCACCGCAGGCTTCATCGAGATGTTGCCGAACAGGAGGTTGAACAGCTCCGTGACGTCCCCGCTGACGATCACCGGATCATAGAGGATCGCGACGCGCCAGCGACCGCTGCCGTCGGGCTCGAGCGATTCGATGCGGCCCACGAGCCGGGCTTCGACTTCCGGTGCCGTGTCTTCGGGGACTTCCACGGTCTGCTCGCGCGCGATGTCCCGCGCTTTGGCGGTCGCGTCGGCTTTCGTGTCACACAGGAGATGGTAGGTGGCGCGCAACATGGACGGGCAAATTGCACGCTCCCGCCCCGCCGGGAAAGGGCGCATATCTTGTGGCATGCGCGTCGTCGCCCTCTCCCTGGTGAGTGTCGTGGCCTGGAGTCACGCCGCATGGGCACAGGACAACTACGAAATCCAGGTCTACGCCGCCGAGCTCGTGCCGCGCGGCGCCACGATGGTCGAGCTGCACAGCAACTACACCTTCCGCGATTCCGGTGACAGCACCCCCGGCGTGCTCTCGTCCCGTCACGCCCTGCACGAAACGATCGAGATCACACACGGCTTCTCCGAGTGGCTCGAGGTCGGGGTGTACGTGTTCACGAGCGCCGTCCCGGGCGTGGGGTGGCAGTGGGTCGGCGATCACCTGCGGCCGCGGGTCAGCGTCCCCGAGCGCTGGCACTGGCCCGTCGGCGTGAGCCTGTCGCAGGAGATCGGGTATCAACGGCGCGCGTACTCGGAAGACACCTGGACCTGGGAAATCCGGCCGATCGTCGATAAACGCTTCGGCCGCGCCTATGTCTCGCTCAATCCGGTCGTCGACCGCTCGCTCAAGGGCCCGGGCGCGGGAGCGGGGTTCGGCTTTTCTCCCAACGTCCTCGTGTCCCTCGATGTGACGCCCCGCGTCACGGTGGCACTCGAGTATTACGGAGGGTTCGGACCGATCGGCGACCCCGCTTCGCTCGACCACAGCCAGCAGCAGCTCTTTCCGGCGGTGGACATCGATTTCGGCCCCGCATGGGAATTCAACGCCGGGGTCGGCATCGGGCTCACGCCGGCCACGGACCGCCTGCTCGCGAAGTTCATTCTCGGGCGGCGCTTCGGCGGGAGCCACCGGTGAGCGGCGCTCCGGCGTTCGTCTTCGATCTCGACGGGACGCTGGTCGACAGCGTCTACGAGCACGTCCTTGCCTGGCGCGAAGCGCTGGAGCGGGTGGGCGTCGAGTTGTCGGTGTGGCGCATCCATCGGCGCATCGGCATGAGCGGCGGGCTGCTGGTGGACGCGCTGCTGCGAGAGACGGGGCGCGAGCTCACGCCGGAGCAGGCCGAGCAGATGAAGCGGTTTCACGCCGCTGCATACGCGCGGCTCTCCGCGTCGGTGCGGCCGCTCCCCGGAGCGCGCGAGCTGCTGCGCCGCCTCAGCGCGCTGGGCGTCCCCTGGGCGATCGGGACGAGCGGCTGGATGGAGAGCGCGCGTCCGATGCTCGAGCTGCTCGGTGTTCCCGCGAGCGTCCCGATCGTGACCCGCGACCAGGTGGCGCACGCCAAGCCCGATCCCGATCTGTTCATCGCCGCCGTCGAGCGACTCGGCGTTGCGGTGACGGACGCGGTGGTCGTGGGCGACAGCGTGTGGGACCTGCTCGCCGCCCGTCGCGCCCGCGCACTCGGCGTCGGACTCCTGTCCGGCGGATACGGCCAGGACGAGCTGGAGCGCGCCGGCGCGTACCGCGTCTACCAGGACCCCGCCGATCTGCTCGACCACCTCTTCGAAGTCGGCGTCCGCGGCAGCTGACGAGGTTTCGTTCATCTGCCCGCATGCCGCTGGCGCGCACCGGCGTCAACCATCGAACTGCCTCCGTCACGCTGCGGGAACGGCTCGCGCTCGGGCCCGTCGCGCAACGGCCCGTGCTGCACGAGTCGCGGCAGGACCCGCGTGCGCCGTTCACCGAGCTTGCGATTCTTTCCACCTGCAACCGCACCGAGGTCTACGCAGCGCCGGTCGATGCGTCCGATGCGCTGCTCGAGCTGCTGTCGAACATCGCCGGGGTGCCGCCGGCGGCCCTGCTGCCGCACACCTATCACGAGACCGGAGTCGACGCCGTGCGCCGGTTGTGTCGCGTCGCCGCCGGACTCGATTCGATGGTGCTCGGTGAATCGGAGATTCAGGGACAGGTGGCCGCGGCGTTCCGAACCGCGGAGGAGTCGGGGTCGGTCTGTTCTTCTCCGACCGGCCCGTTACCGATTGGGAGAGCGCCAAGCGCTCTGACACGACGTACTTCGCGCGATTCTTTCGGGCGTTGCTCGATGCGGGCGTCTACTGCGTTCCGGCGCAGTTCGAGGCGGCGTTCCTGTCAGCAGCACATGGCCCAGCCGAGCTGGATCTGACCGAGGCTGGTCTGGTATCGGCGTTCCGGGCCGCGCGCTGACGGGCTACTTGCCGCACCCCTCGGGGCGCGGAATCTTCCGGGTCATGCGCACATCCATCGCTTGTGGCGCCCTCGTCGCCATCGTTCTGGGAGCTGGTCACGCCCACGCCCAGCAGCCCGCACCGGCCGATTCCGGCTTCACCCGCGCCGACACGATGATCGCGGTCCGCGACGGGATCCACCTCTTCACCGCGATCGCGATCCCGCGGGGCGCGACCACGCCGCTGCCCATCCTGATGGACCGCACGCCGTATGGGGCGAAGGGTTACGCCTCGTTCCTGGCCGGCAGCGCGAGCCGGTTGGGACTCGAAGGCTACATCCTCGTGGTGCAGGACATCCGCGGCCGCTTCGGGTCGGAAGGCACGTTCGACATGAACCGACCGCCGCACTCGGGCCACGCCGGCACCGACGAGAGCACCGACACCTACGACACGATCGACTGGCTGGTGAAGAACGTCCCCAACAACAACGGCAAAGTCGGCGTGTTCGGGATTTCGTATCCGGGGTGGCTCACGTCGGTGGCCGGGATCGGCGCGCACCCCGCGCTCAAGGCGATCGCCCCGCAGGCGCCGATGGGCGACACCTGGATGGGCGACGACTTCTTCCATCAGGGTGCGTTTCGCCTGACGTATGGCCTCGAGTATTCCTGGGAGATGGAGGCGTCGAGCGATCTCTCGGTCACACCGTCGCCGGCGCGATACGACACCTACGAGTGGTATCGCTCGTTCCCCACGCTGGGCGCATTGGCGCAGGCCGTGGGAGCGGATCGCTGGCCCACGTGGCGCCGCTTCGTCGCCCACCCGGCCTACGACTCGGCCTGGCAGGCGCGCTCGCTGCCGCACTACTTCACCCATACCACCGTGCCCACGATGACCGTCGGCGGGTGGTGGGATCAGGAGGACGAATACGGCCCGCTCGCGAGCTACGCCTCCCTCGAACGGACCGACACGGCAAGCCTCAACCATCTCGTCATGGGGCCGTGGTATCACGGCCAGTGGTTCGGCGACTCAGGGATCGCGCTCGGCAACGCCCGTTTCGGTCGCCCGACCGGCGACGACTATCGGGCGCTGCAGTCGCGCTGGTTCGCCTACTGGTTGAAGGGAGAGGGAGATGGGAAGTTTGCAGAGGCGACGGTGTTCGATGCCGGCACGAACGAATGGCGCACGTTCGATCGCTGGCCGCCGAGCAGCGCCGCGCACAAGCATCTCTACTTCCAGGCCGGCGGCGGGCTCTCGTTTGATCCGCCAACCGCAGCCACGGGAAGCGATCAGTTCGTTTCGGATCCAGCGCATCCCGTGCCATACCGGCCTCGGCCCGTGGAGCGCACCTACTCAGCGACTTCGCGCTGGCGGCGCTGGGAGACCGAGGACCAGCGCTTCGTCGATGGCCGCCCCGACGTGCTCACGTGGCAGACCGGCCCCCTGGAGACCGATGTCACCCTGGCAGGAAACGTGCGCGCACACCTCTTCGCGGCGACCACGGGCAGCGACGCCGACTGGGTGGTCAAACTGATCGACGTCTACCCCGACACTACGCCCGAGCGCCCTACGATGGGCGGCTACGAGCTGATGGTGACGGGAGAAATCATGCGGGGCCGCTATCGCGAAAGCTGGGAGCACCCCAAAGCCATTACCCCCAACGTCCCGCTGGCGTATACGGTGGACCTGCACCAGCAGGCGTACACCTTCAAGAAGGGCCACCGCATCATGGTGCAGCTGCAGAGCACCTGGTTCCCGCTCTACGATCGCAATCCGCAGACGTTCGTGCCGAACATCTTCCTGGCGCAGCCGGGCGATTACCGGGCGCGGACGCACTCGATTCTGCGCACGGTGAAGAATCCGTCGAATGTGGAGATTGACGTGATCGAAGGGCGGTAGTTCTACCGCCCTCTCCCGCCTTCCGCCGCCCGGTCCTCCGCCCACACCGCGAGACCGACGGCGGACGCGGCGAGCACGCCCGCTGCGGCGCCGATCAACAGCACCTGGGCGATACGAGTCGCCACCAGCGCGGCGCCGAACGCCAGGGCGAGCGCCACCAGCGCCTGAGCAATCCATGTCACAACGCGCAGAGTGCGACGCTCGAACGGCGCTGGTGCGATTGGCGGGAGTGTCGTCATGGCACATCGGAAAACGCGGCACGGGGAACGGATGTTCCCCGCCATACCAGCCTCGCCTAACTCAAAGAATGGACGGCTGCTACACGCGGCCCAGGCGCAGCGCCAGATCCCAGCCGACAGCGCGGCGCGTGTCGGGATCGCCCCACGCCGCGCTGAGTGCGCGCGCGAAGCCGGCATACGCATCGCCGCCACGCTCCCGCTCGATCGCCTGCACTGCCGACCAGGTGTGCACGTACCCGAGCAGTTGAGCCAGTGACCATGTCGCCGTCATCGCGAACCTCGGCGCTTGGAGCTCCGGAAAGGGGAACGGGAGCGAGCGATATCCCTCCTCGACGATCTTGCGCTCCTGCGGCCAGAACCCCGCCAGCGTCTGCCAATAGAACCGGTCCACGATCGTGATCAGGTCCCCATCGACGTGCACGACGCCATACGCCAGCAACGCCACGAGACCACCGGGCCGGACGACGCGCCGCACCTCGGCGTAGTAGCGCGGCAGATCGAACCAGTGCGCCGCCTGCGCGGCGACGGCGAGGTCCACCGATCCCGCCTCGAGCCCGCTCGCTTCGGCACTGGCCTGGCGGTACTCGACACCGGGATGGGCGCGCGCCTGCGCGATCTGATCGGCGCTCGGGTCGGTCGCGATCACGCGGCTGAATCGGGCCGGCAAGAGTGTCGAGAGCTGGCCCGATCCGCACCCCGCATCCCAGGCCACGTCGCGACGCGTCAAAAGGTCCGCGAGATAGTCGACGACTGCGGGGGGATAGGTCGGTCGATGGGCGGCGTACGCGGGCGCGACGCCGGAGAAATGATCCTTGAAGTCAGCGGATCCCAGTATCGAAATCCAGGACGATGGAGGTCAGCGACTGTGCCTTCACCGTCACCGTTTTCACCTGCCCCGGCACCACCGGCGCCGAGGAATCGGGAACGATGCCGTAGATACCGGCCGGCAGCCGCACGAAGAACGCACCAGCCGTATCCGATCGGAAGCGCGCCACGAGCAGCCCCGTGTGCCACACCGAGAAATCCGCCGCGAGCGGCGCTGAGCAGCCGAGCGTTGGGGGGCACAGCGGGGCCGTCGGGCTCCGCATCATGTGGCCCTCGAGACCGGTGTCGAACGGCGCACCGCCGTTGCAGGCAACGGTGGCGCCCAGCGCCATAGCGCACACCAGCATCCCGAGCGCTCGCATAGGGGGAACAGAAAGTACACGCGAATCCCGTCAGGGGGAACACAAACCCGGGCGGCCCGTCCGGCATCGAAATTCCGACACTACGAGAGCGCCTATGACCAAGATCGCCGCCACGTTGATCGCCCTGAGCATCCCGTCCGGCCTATCCGCCCAGCACCCGCTGCGCGACCCGGTCGACGCCGTGGAAGTACGCTACGCCCTGTCCCAGCCGGTGCTGTCCTACGCCCTGCGGGTCGACAGCGCCGACCTCTCGGGGTTCGATGTGGCCATCCGGATCCGCAACGCGCGGGACACTTTCCGGCTCGCCCTCGCCGCGCATCCCGAGTACGACGACCGCTACTTCCGCCACATCGAGCAGGTGCGCGTCACGGCGCCTCCCGGAGCCGCCGCGGCGACCATCGTGCGGGAAGACAGCGCGCTGTGGCGCGTGGTGGCCCCGGGCGGAAGCGTCGACGTGCGCTACCGGCTGCAGCTGCCGGTGCAGGAGCGGCCGGTCCGCTCGTCGTGGGTGCCGTTCCTCGCGCAGCGGGGCGGTCTCGTCGGCGGGCCGCACTCGTTCATGTACATCGTCGGCGCGACACTCGTCCCGTGCTACGTGACATTCGACCTCCCGCAGGGGTGGGACAACGCCACGGGGCTTCAGCCGACGATCGACCCGCACACCTACTTCGCGCCGTCGGTGGACGTGCTCATCGACTCACCGGCACTGGTCGGGCATTTCTCGAGCTGGCGCTTCGCCGTCGATGGCGTGCCGCACCGCGTCGTGTATTGGTCGCTCGCGGATGCGCAACCCTTCGACACGCTGGCCCTGGTGCGCGGTCTGGAAGGCTTGACCGAGCAGGCGATCGCGCTGTTCGGCCGCGCGCCCTACCGCGACTACACCTTCCTGTTACAGGACGGCGCCGCCGGATCGCTCGAGCACTGGAATTCGGTGACGATCGGGGCGACGAGTGCGCGGCTCGCCTCGGACCTTCCCGATGTCCTCGGCGAAGCGGCGCACGAATACTTCCATACGTGGAACCTGATGCGCATCCATCCCGCGGGATACGGCGGCGTCGATTACCGGCCGGCGCGGCGCTCGCACGGCCTCTGGTGGGGCGAAGGCATCACGATGCTCTACGCCGACGCGCTGCTGCGGCGGGCGGGGCTGTCGCGGCCCGACTCGACGCGCGCCGCGCACCTCGAAGGCCTGATCACCCGCTATCTCGCGAGCCCCGGGAACGCGCGCTTCTCCCCCGAGAGCGTCAGCGTCATCACCTACGGCACTCCGCCCGGGGCGCTCGGCGATTACAGCGCGAGCGTCCACCTGCAGGGTGAGCTCATCGGCACGATGCTCGACCTGATCATCCGCGACGCAACCCAGGGCCGCCGCTCGCTCGACGACGTGATGCGTATCATGCTGGCCCGCTATTCCGGCGAGCAGGGATACACGACGCGCGATATCGAGGCGGCGGTCCATGAAGTGTGCGGCTGTAGCGTGCGTCCATTCTTCGACCACTACGTGCGGGCCGGCAATCCGATTCCGTTCGACCGCTATCTCGGGCTCGCCGGGATGCGGGCGGCGGTGACGTGGGGTCCGGGCGTCGGGCGCGATGGCACGCCGCTACCAGACCTGCGCGTGTTCGCGTGGCTGCCGCCGGGAGACTCCGCGCTGCGGCTCTTGATCGGCAATCCGGCGAGCGTGTGGGGAGCGGCCGGTCTCCACAGCGGCGACCGCATTGCCCGCGTGAACGGCGCCCCCGTCACCACCATGGATGCGTTCCGCACCCTCTTCGGCCATTTGAAAATCGGCGACACGGTGACCGTCGAGGTCACGCGTCCCGGTGGGCCGCTGCGCGCGACGGTCGTCGTCCCCGTCCAGCAGCGACCCACCGTACACCTCGAACCGGTCTCCGGAGTGACCCAGCGCCAGCTCAGCCTGCGCAAGGCCTGGTTCGCCTACTGACGACAGAGGCCGGTCGGGTCCGGCTTGGGGTGATCGACCACGACGCGGTGATCGAGATTGGCGACGTGGACGGCGACATCCTCCACGAAGTTCCCCACCTTGGCCATATGCGTGTAGTCGATGTACTCGGGCTCGTCCGTCACCTGGTGATAGTCCGAGTGCAATCCAGTGGTGAAAAAGGTGATGGGGATGCCATAGCGCGCGTATTCATAGTGGTCGCTGCGGCAATAGATGTTGGACGGGTGACCGTCGGCGTCCATCGCGTAGTCGAATGTCAGGTCGTGGTGGTCCGCTTTGTTGACCTGCTCGATCAGATCTCCCAGCTCCGTGGAAAGCCGGCGCGAGCCGACGAGCTGCAGATAGCCGGCCGACCCGTGCAGCGGCGTGCCGTCTTTGGTGCGGCCGGTCTCGTCCCCCGCGTCGCCGCGGCCCACCATGTCCATATTGAGCTGCGCCACGATCGAATCGCGCGGCACGGTGGGGTGGTCGGTGAAGAAGCGCGAGCCGAGCAGTCCCTTCTCTTCTCCGGTGTGCCACACGAAGAGGATGGAGCGGCGCGGTTTCCTGGGCAGCGCCGCGACACGCTCGGCGATTTCGAGCACCGTGACCGTGCCGGACCCGTCGTCGTCGGCGCCGTTCGAGATCGAATCGATCCGCGCGCTCCCCGCGTGCGCCGCGCGGTACGCAGCGAGCAGCGAGTCGACCTGTGCCTGCTGCGCCGGCGTCGCCTGCTTCGAGGCGTCGTCCGCTCCCTCCGGCCGAACGACGTGATTCCAGATGCGGATCGAATCGTGATCGAGCGCGCGGGGCGTCAACCCGATGTGATCGTTGTGTGCGCCGATCGCGACGTACTCCCCCCTCAGCTTGGGATCGCTCCCGGGCACGATTCCCACCACGTTGCGGGCGGGGAACGGCGCCGCGGCGATGTCGTAGCGCACGTCGATCGCTGCCGTTCCTCCCGCTGACCCGACGGCCAGCGAATCGAGCGGCGCCGCGAACATTTTCGCCGCGGCCGCGCTCGAGACCAGCAGGGTGGGCGTCTGCGCCGGCGTCGGCGTCGTGTTGTCATCGAGGAACGTCTGCGGTCGGCGCAAGGTCGACAGGAAGAACGACGGAACGCCGTCGAGCGCGACCAGTGCCACCGCCGCGGCACCGGGAATCCCGGGGCCACGCCGCAGGGTGCGCAGCGAGTTCGCCCCACCCGCCGTGCGCAACACGACGAGTTTCCCCTGCGCCTCGGCTGGAGCGATCAGGTGCGCCGAATCTCCCAGCACCCCGCCATACACGATCGGCAGCGAGCCGAGCGACACCGACGCCCGGCTGAGCGAGAGGTAGTCGGTGTAGGGAGCGAGCGTCGTGCCGTTGACCGTGAAGGACGATGTCGAGTCGAACGACCGTGTCTTCAACGGGAGCGTCTGAAAGTAGGTGCCGCTGTCTCCCGCCGGCTTCAGTCCCAGGCGCCGCGCCTCGGCCGCGATGTAATCGGTGGCTTTGACGTTGCCGATCGTCCCCGTTTCGCGCCCCTGCATCGAGTCGTCGGCGTAGATGTAGAGCCGCGTCATCAGGTCGGCGGCGGTGATCGCCGCTGTGGTCGGCCGGGCCGGGTGCTTCAGCGGCAACGACGCGCCGCTCTGCGCGGCAGCGAGCACGGGTACCAGGGACAGACAGGCGGCGATTGTGCGAGACCAGCGCATGAACCCTCCGGAGAGAACATCAGTGACTGTCGACAGAGAATTTACGTACGCCGGCGAGACGGCGTTGAGCCCTATATTGTGGCCCGTGCCGCCCTCTTCCCCCGCCACCGCACCACGCGCCGTTGCCCCCGACGTCGTGCGCGCCGCGGCGATCGCGCTGGTCGTGGTGCTCCACACCGCCGGCGCCGTCGCGAATCCCGGTCCCGCCGCGGGACTGACGGCCTTCTGGGCCGGGAATATCTACGACAGCCTGGCGCGCTCCGGCGTGCCGCTGTTCGTCTTGCTCACCGGTTGGTTGCTGCTCGCCCCGGAACGGAGCACTGAGCCCCTCGGGCGCTTCTTTCGGCGCCGCCTCGACCGTGTCGCCCTGCCGCTCGTGACCTGGTCGATTGTCGCATGGGTGTGGATCGCCGTCCGCGACCATCATGCGATCGCCTGGTCGCCGTTCTGGCACGAGCTGCCGGCGGGACCCGTGTTCTACCACCTCTGGTACGTCTACGTGCTGCTGGGACTGTACCTCGCCATTCCCTTGTTACGGCCACTCGCCTCGCACGCCACCCCCACGCTGCGCTGGTACGCCCTCGGCCTCTGGTTCGTGGGGACCGCGGTCCTCCCGCTCTGGGCGTGGTGGGGCGGTCCGTCGATCGGCATCCCGGTGCTCGTGGTGAGCACCTACGTCGGCTACCTGCTCGCCGGGACGTGGCTCGCGGCACCGCCTCTCAGCAGGCGGACGGCGTGGGAGCTCGTGCTGCTGTTTCTGCTCGCCGCGGTGTGGACGATTGTCGCGACCGCGCGGCTGACGGGGGACGAGCATCTCAACGTCATCCTGTACAGCTACGACAGACCGAACGTGGTCGTCATGGCGCTGGTCGCCTTCGTGCTCCTGACCGAGCCCCGGCTCGCGGCGTGGGTGGCCCGACATCCGGCCACGTTGGTACTGGTGCGTGCCTTCGCAGCCTCGAGCTACGGCATCTATCTGCTCCATCCGCTGTTGCTCGACGTGCTGGGCAGCGGCGTGCTCGGCGTCCGCATCACCGGTGCGTCGCTGCCGCCGTTCGTGGGGATTCCGGGGCTCGCTGCGGGACTGCTCGTCGTGTCGCTCGGCGTGATGATGGTGGCGAGGCGGGTCCCGGTGCTCGGCCGGATTGTCGGAGCTTGAGGGCGGCAGAGGGCGGTAGAGTTCAACCCCTACCGTCTTCTGCCGTCTTCTACCGCCCCCTACCGTCTATTTCGTTGCAACATCCTGCCGCGCTGGCGGAATCACGAACGTAGCAACAACCCCTCCGTGATCCGACGGCCATAGCCCTCCGGGAGTCCGATCCGCCAGACCGGCCCCCACAACGTCGCTCCCGATCACCTGCATCTGACTCGGCATGTTGCGCGTGAAGATGAAGTCGATCCGCTGGTTGAACGCCGCCACCGCATTATCGAGCGTCTCACTCTGGCAGCAGGTCAATCCCGCCGGGACGAGCCCCGGCCGCAGCCAGCTGTCGGCGAAGCCGGCGCCGGTGATCATGCCGTAGGACGGCGTCGCCCGCGACGGATCCTGGCCGAACACGTCCGAGTTGAAATCGCCGGCGAGAATCGTGGGGAGCGACTCGTCTTGCAGCAGCGCCAGCAGCTCCTGCGCCTGGCCCAGCTGGACGGGGAGCGCGTCCTGCGTCTCGAGGTGTGTGTCGATGAAACGGATCGTGCGGCCGCCGACCGTCGCCTCGATCGAGCTCCATCCTTCGTACACCCCCGCCTGGGCGCCGCCGATCGACACCGGAATGAATGCGGCATACGGGGCGTGCTGCGCATGCGCGATCTGGACATCGGCCCGCGCCAGCACCGCGTCCCGATCGGTCAGGCGCACGTCGTCGAAGGTGGGGATCCCCGTCGCCGGGGCGACGCCCGTGATCACCGGCAGCTCGACGTCCGTGGTCGAGTCCGCCGCGGCGACGACATAGTGCAGCCCACGCGCTGCGAGCGAGTCGGCTAGCAGCGCGAGGAAATCGTAGACCACCTGCGTCGCCGGTTGCGTGCCGCCGAACGCCAGGTCCCCGGGGTGCTGCAGGCGGTAGATCGCCGCTTCCTCGACGCCGACCAGGTGCGGGCGCCGCGCGGCGATCGCCTGCGCCAAGGCACCCGCGCGCGCCGGGAAGTTGGTCTGCTGCACCAGGCCCCACACCGAAGCGGCGACGAACGGCACCTGGTCGGCCGGCGCGGTGAGGAGCGGCGTCGGGTCGGTGCCGTAATAGACATTCCACGTCAGGACCGTGATGCCCGGAGGGTTCGCCTGGCCGAAGGGCGGACCGTCGTTTTGCTTGAGCTGATTGGCGGAAACGCCGGATATCGTTCGATCGCTGCATCCGAGTAGCAGCAGTGCGGCGGCGAGCAACAAGGTGCTGCGCACAACGTCCTCCGGTGAGAGTGGTCGGAGGATGTTGCACAGACTTCGTCAAGCATCGGTCAAACGCCCGGCGGAGGTGGACCGGCCTGATCGAGGAACCGCTGGCGCTGGCCGCGCAGCACGAAGTCGCGATCGATCACGCGGCGCACGACGGCCGCGGCGAAGGAGTAGCCTCGCCCTTCCGTCGTGAGCCAGCGCGTCCACTCGAGCTCGTCGAGCGCGGCGCTGACCGCACTCGGGTCGAGCCCCGTTGCACGAGCGAGGCGATCGGCCGTCACGCGATCCTCGAGGACCGCGGCCGCCGTCAGCACGAGCCGGGCCGTCTTCGAGAGACGGTGAAACTCTACCCGGATCGCCCCGGTCACCGCCTCGGGAAGGTCGCCCGGCATGGAGTCGTCGAGCGTTCGCAGCGGCGCTGGCCAGGCCCCGTCGATGCGCTGCAGATCGAGGCCATCCGCCACGGCGCTGAGCAGCTCCACGACGAGCAGTGGGAGGCCCGCCGAGTCTTTCAGCACACGGCGCGCCAGACGGTCGATTTCGACTGCGCTGTAGGAGGGCACGGCCCACCCGGCCAACTCGACGATATCCGGCAGGTCGAGGGGGCCGAGGCGCGAGACGATGCCCTCGAGGTCCCGTCCCGCCCGGGCGCGGAGCTGCTCGGTCTCGGGACGCGTCGATCGGGCGGCGATCGTCAGCAGAACGAACAGTGGCGCCTTGGCCAGATCTCGCAGTGCGGCTTCGATCGCGAGCAGCGAATCGCGATCCACCATTACCGCGTCGTCGACCACGAGCACGACCGGCTGTTCGCGCACGACCGCGCGCAACACCTCGACAAACGCACGGGCGGGTTCGGCCTCAGGGGCGACCTTCTGGAGCGCCGGAAAGCGGTCCCCCCATTCCTCGATGTGACCGGCGAACCAGGCGAGCGCGGCGGCGGGCGCCGCGGCCAGGCCCGCTGCTTCCAGCAAACCGCCCCGGGCCAGGCCGAGCAGACCGCTCCACGGTGTGGCGAGGTCGCTTTCGACGGCACGGATCACCACCGTCACCGCGCCATCGAGTCGCATCCGCGCCGCGAGCTCATCACTCAGCCGGGTTTTCCCGGTCCCGGGATCGCCGACGAGCATCGCCAGCGCGGCGATCGGGGTGCCGTGGGCGCGTTGCCACACCTGCCAGATCTCGTTCAGCTGGTCGCTGCGATGTACGAGCGGTGCGCGGCGTCGCGCCGCGTCGGGAGCGGGGGGCTGCGGCGCCGGGATCTCTCGTTCTCGCCGGATGCGTTCCGCCAGAGCGACGCACGGAACGCTGGGCTCGGTGCCCAGATCCTCACGCAGCCGCGTGACGAAGGCCGCATACTCCCTCAGGGCGCCGCTGCGATCCCCCTGGAGCACGAGCGCTCGCATCAGCACCATGACGGCCGGCTCCGACAGTCGATCGATGCGTTGCGCCTGTTGCGCCGCCACCATCGCTCCGCGCGCATTCCCGGCGCGCAGCTCTTCCTCGGCGGCGTGCAGGCGCACGTCCACGATGCGGCGGTTCCAGATGCGCCGCTCGGTTCCGAGCCAGTCTTCGTAGGCCGAGACATCGCTCCCGAACCCCTCGAGAAAACCGGCGTCGGTTGCGACGAGGGCATTGGCGTCGTGCCATTTGCCCGCTCGTATCAAGACATCGAGCTGGTCGATGTCGAGGCGGAGTGCCGCGGGGTCGATCCAGGACTGCCCGCCCTCGGTAATCACGATGTTGGGGCCGAGACAGCTGCGCAGCGTGTGCAGCGCCACGGTGACCGACCGGCGCGCCTTTGCCTGCGACTTGTCGGGCCAGAGCACGCCGATCAGGTGGTCCTGGCTGCGGCCCCGCTTTCCCGCACAGGCGAGATACACGAACAGTGTGAGGTTCTTGTGCCGCATCAGCATGCGGGGTGCCGCGGCGCCGTCGATCCGGACATCGGGTGGACCCAGCAGCCGGACCTCGATCACGTCCGGGAAGCCGTGCACTGCAACGCGGCTGCGGCGCGACGCGCGCTGTCGGCGCGCTCGGCGTAGCGCCGTTCTCCCCCCTCCCAGAGGCGGGCGACGTCGCCGTATAGCCGGCACTGGTCGTCGCTCACCGTCACGATCCCCGCACGGCGCCACCGCGCCAGGACGCCGAACGCCCAGTCCACTTCGGAGGGTTGTGGGGCCCCCGTCGGGTATTCGATCACGTCCGTGTTCTCGTACCAGCTCAGCTCCCGATCGGCGCTGTACGGCTGCGCCAGTCGCTCACTCCACTCCGCCCGCAGGAAATGCAGGATCGTCCGGAAGAACGGATCACCGACGTGCGCCGACTCGATTTCCACCAGCGGCGCGGTTCGCGTCAGGGCGCTGGTGAAGTCGGCGCGCCCGGCGGTTTCCGTCGCGCTCAGGAGTGCGACCAGCGGAGCCGGGACGTCGCGATCGAGGACCGATGGCTGGCGCGCAAAGTGCTGCGTCAGGAGCGCCGCCATCCACTCGGCCCGAGGCCGCAGATCCATGCCGGCCCGGCTCGCGAATTCGCGCAACCGCCCCGCCAGCGGTTGCCACTGCGCCGCGCCGCCGGAGTCCGGGTCGATCATCATGAGCGTCGCCGCGAGCTCGAGACCGAACAGCTCGACCGCCGGATCGCCGAATTGGTCGAGCAGTCGTGCCTCGACCATGCCGGCCTGTTGCGGACGGCCGAGACCGAGATAGCCGAACAGCTGCGCGAGCATCGCGGACTCGCGATGATCGTTCCCCGAATCGAGCTGCGCGCCAAGCCAGATCGCCCCGGCCTGATCGTCGAAGGCATTGAGGTAGCGGGCGCCGGCATCGAGCGGCTCCTGGCGGGCCCGTGCGGCGGGAAAGATCGCGGCGGTGAGCGCTGCGGCCTGACCCGGCGGCAGGAATCGCCACGCGCGGGCGGCGTCCAGCAGGTCGCGCACCGGCGTCGTCGCACGCGGCGCGAGCACGTGCAGCGTATCGAAGTCCGCGTTCGCCACCGGCGCGTTGCCTTCCGCGACCCACAGCCACACGAGATGTTCCCAGGCGGGAACGAAGTCGCGGCGGACGTCGCTGGTCCGCTCGAAATAGGCCGCGGCTTCACGCCGCGGGTGGCCGATGAGCGGCCCGCGGTGGATCAACTCGTCGGCGTAGCGAAAACGGCCGGAGACGAACCTCGGCCAGCGCTGCGTGAGCTGACTGAGCGTATCGAGCCGGGCCCGTAGCGGCACGAGCTCCGCGTGAATCAACGCCTGGTATTGCGGCGTGAATCCGGCAACGTGTGCCCGATACGCCGACTCGTCCGCGGTATCCTCGGGCAGCGACAGGAACCGCCCGACCTCCGCGTGCCGCAACCGGCACAACACGCACGTCGAGTCTAAGTCCCCCGCCCT
>CAZXKN010000225.1:0-9125 GCA_964641815.1 uncultured Gemmatimonadaceae bacterium
CACACCGCGTGGTGCAACGCTGGAGCGTGGGAATAGAGGTCGGGGCTTACCGCGTGAATGTCGATTCCCGCATCGATCATGATGCGCACGCCCTCGGCCCTGCCGTTGAGCGCGGTGAGGATGAACGCGAATTGTTTCTGCCGGGGGCTCGCTCCGGGCAGAAGGCGCCGGGCGTCGTCGTAGCGCTCGAGGCTGAGCGCCGCGGCGAGGGTCAGCGGCGCGCCGCGCTCCACCAGGTGAGCGGCGGCGGCGAAGTTGTGGTTGACGAGGGCATCGTTCGGGAATCCCGCCGGATTGGCGCCGGCATCGACCAGGACGTCGATGAGCGCGATTTGGACATCACACTCGCGTGCGATCCAGGACCATGCCACGAGGCGCAGCGCGTAATCGAGCTGCTCCTGCAACGACGACACGCGTTCCCGCTTTGCCCCGTCGATGATGATCTGTGTGACGGTCGCGATGTTGGCAGGCAGCGAGCCCTTGCGGACAGGGTCCTCGGCCACGAACCAGAGGAGGTAGGGTCGAGCGAAAAAATGGTCGAGCGCATTGCCGACGGTGTCGCGGAGCCACGGACCGGGGGCGTCGAATCGCTCGCGCACGAGCTCGGGATGGGTCGCCAGCAGGCGCTCCAGTGCTGCCGCGTCCCCCGCGTCGATGGCGGATACCGCCCGCTGAAACAGTGCATCGAGGCTCACGGCTTCAACAGATCGTCGAGCGCCTGGTAGCCCGACGGATACGGGATGCCGTCCTTCGAGGCCCCCGCCTCGAGCAACAGCCGCGCCGGCTCCGGTGTGCGGCGAGAGGTCCAGTACGAGTCCACGCATGCCTTGACCGCCAGCATGAGCGGCGTGCGCTCCTTGCCGTCGCGCGCGTTGACCGCCGCCCCCCGCTCGAGCAACAGCTGCACGAGGTCGGCACGGATCTGCCACGCCGCCACGTGCAGCGCCGTGCTCCGGGGCGCGATGTCGAAGTAACCGTCGCCCGTGTAGAGCGATGTGACCGGCACGCCGAAATCGAGGAGACGCCGCACACCAGCCGTGTTCCAGGTGCTCGTGAATTCCGCCAGCAGCGTGGCCCCCTGGGCGAGCAACTGGGCAACGAGCTGCGGCTCGCGCTGCGCCAGCTCGCGAATCGTCGCCGCATCGTCCATCGCACACGCGGCGATGAGGCGATCGACGCCGGTGAGGTCGAGTGCCACACCGCGTTTCAGGAACGCCGCGAGCACATCGCCCCTGCCCCGGCGTGCCGCCAACTCGATGGCCGACGTTCCCTCATCACGCAGGTGCGGATCGGCGCGATGGTCGAGTAGCAGCTCGATGATCGCGAGCCCGTTGTTCCGGGAGATGGCGTGCAGCAACGGATACCAGCCGCGACCCCGCTGGACATTGGGGTCCGCGCCGTGCTCGAGCAGGTATCTCACCCCTTCGGGGTCGTGCCAGTCGCTCTTGCGAACCAGCATGACGGAGAGGTTCTCCCGCGTCACCTCCCCGGTTTCAACCAGGACCTGCATCGCGCCTGAGTCGTCGCCCTCGGGCGAGTGGTAGACGGCGTCTTCGTCGTTGGGGTTCGCCCCGCGCTCGATGAGGAGCCGGGTGAGCGCAGCGTGGTGCGCGACGCCGGCGGCGCCATACAGCGCCGACTCGTATTCCGGGAATTTGCCCGTGGTCCAGAACCCCGTATTCGGATCCGCTCCGGCATCGAGCAACGCCTGCGCGGCCCGCAGAAAGGCGGGGCCGCGGCTGGGATCGAGCCGCAGGTACTTCGACAATCCGAGGTAGTTGAGTGCGTCCCCGCCATAGGGCGGGCTCTTGGCGTGGACGCTGCTCGGGTCCTGTTCGAGAAACTTCCGCACCAGCACGTCGTCGCCGAGCACCGCGGCGGTGTGAATGTCCGCCGTGCCAAGCTCGGGATGTTCAGCGAGGATCGCCTCCGCGGCAGCGAGCGTACCGTGCCACATCGCCTCCTTCAGGAAGGCGGTCCGCACGTCGGGCGCGGCGGTCACCTCAGAGATAGCGGAGCCACCACTCTCCTCCCCTCGCCTTGCGCTCGGCGAACCGGCGGCACACCGGATACAGGATCGCGATCGTCACCGCCCAGACGAGGTACAGGAGCGCGAGACTCCAGGTGTACCCGTCCGGCGGCTCCGGATTCCCCATCGGGTGATTCGTAAAGAGCCACGGATCGACCGCACCCGTGCGCACGAGCGACACCACGAGCGCCAGGGCGTGAATCAGGGGAATGTGCAGCACGTAGTAGAAGAACGGGACCCGGCCGAACACGGTGATGAACCGCGCCACGGCACCGCGTGCCCGTTCGAGGAGCGGCAGCAGCGCGATCATCGGTCCCAACGTCATCAACAGGAACAGCAGCGACGCCGGGTACTTGTTCGTGTTCAGGAACGCCAGCAGGGCCGGCATGGGCGGTGGACCGTTCGGGCGTGCCACGGTGGTCCAGGGCCGCGGGTCCCCGTAGAGATTGAAGCCCCGCAGTACGAGGAACAGCGCCGTTGCCCCAAGCCCTACGCCCACGCACCAGCGATTGCGACGCCGGGGCTCGAGGGTGAGCACCTTCCCGAACGCGTAGCCCGCCGCCATCACGCCGATCCATGGGATTATCGAATACAGCACGATCAGGCTGGGGCCGTCGGCGCCGAACGTGATCGGCCCCGCGTAGAACCCGACATAGAAGATCTTCCAGAGCGCCGCACCGAGTGTGTTGCCGAGCGTGGGAATCAGCGTCGGATAGACGTAGGCGTCGAGCAGGTTGTGCGCGCCAATGACCACGACCCCGAACGCGCCCACGACGCCCACCGGCAGACGTACCAGTCCCGCCAGGATGATCATGCACCACCCGATCACCCAGATCACGCCGGCCATCTCGTAGTGCGCAAAGTCGAAATTGAACGTCCAGGCCACGCGCAGCACGGTCAACTCGAGCAGCACGAGCCACAGCCCGCGCGTCAGCAGGAAGCGCGACAGCTCCTGGTGTTTGCGGCCGTAGAAGAAAGCGCTCGTGCCGGCAAGGAAGATGAAGGCTGGGGCGCAGAAATGCGTGACCCAGCGCGTGAAGAAGATCCCGGGCGTGGGGCCTCCGGCGGGGAGCCCGGAGTACACCCGCACGTGGTCGATCGCCATCAGGATCATCACCGCGCCGCGAATGAGGTCGATGGACGCGATGCGGGTCGCCCCGGTGCCAGGAGCGGCGGCGTCTGCGGCTGGGCTGGAAGCCATCAGCCCGAAATTCCGCTCGGCAGGCGAAGGCGTCAAACGTCGTGCGGTGAGCGGTCGAAAACCGCCGGTCAGCGGTCGAGTGGCCGAAACCGCTGCTTGAGGCTCGACAGGCGGCGGCGACTCACCGGCAGCTCCGTCCCGTCGCGCAGGCGAATGACCGTCGCTCCGTCGGGCCCGGCCGTGGTCAGCTCCCGGATGTGATCGAGCCGGACGATCGCCGACCGGTGGATCCGAGCGAAGCGAACCGGATCGAGACGGCGCTCGAGCGCAGCGAGGGAAGCCCGGATGTGGTAGCGCTGCGCGCCGGCGTGCACATCAGCGTAATCGTCTCGCGCTTCGATCCAGTCGATCTCGTTGGCATCGAGCAGCAGCTCTCCCGCCGCGGTCGGTACGGCGACCCGCTCGCCACGGCGCGCCCGCAGCCGATCGAGCACGCGCTTCATCGTCGTCTTGAATCGCCCTTCGGAGAGTGGTTTGACGAGGTAGTCGAGCGCTTGCGTCTCGAACGCCTGCACGGCAAAGTCGTCATGCGCGGTGACGAACACCGTCAGCGGCATGCGCTCCACCCCCTGCACCCGGATCAGGCCGAAGCCGTCGAGCCCCGGCATCTGCACGTCGAGGAAGACGAGGTCCGGTTGGTGAGTCGCCAGCGCATGCAGCGCCGCGCGGCCGTCGCGACATTCCCCGACCACCTGTACGTCGGGATAGGGGCCCAGGAGCTGGCGGATGCCGCGCCGCGCCAGCGGCTCGTCGTCGACGATCAGCGCGCGATACTCAGCCACGCCCCGCCTCCAGCTCGCGATACGGCAGCCGTACGGTCGCGATGGCGCCGCCGCCCGGCGTCGCCACGAGCTCGAGGCGCGCGCGCGCACCGTAGAGCGAGGCGAGGCGCTCCCGCAGGTTCATGAGCCCGACCCCGGAGGTGACGTCGGCCGGCGGCTCGCCCGGGCCGGGACCGTCGTCCGTCACCGCCAGCACCAGGGCGTCCCCTTCCCGCCGGGCCTCGATCTTCAGGAGCGTCGCCGTCACGCGGCGTGCCAGGCCGTGGCGCAGCGCGTTCTCCACCAGCGGCTGCAGCACGAATTCGGGGACCGCGGCCCGCACCAGCGCGGCATCGACCTCGAACGTCGGGCGCAGCCGGTCGGGAAAACGCACCTCCTCGATCGCGAGGTACTGGCGCACGAACTCCAGCTCTTCGGCGAGCGCCACCTCGAGAGGGCGGTCGGTCCGCATGACCCGGCGCAGCAGGTCGCCCAGCTGCTCGAGCAGGCGGGTGGCGGTCGCGGTGTCCCGGTCGCGGACGGTCACGGCGATGGCGTTGAGACTGTTGAAGAGGAAGTGCGGCTGCAGCTGCATGCGCAGCGCGCCGAGTCGCGCGTCGGCGAGCTGCGCGGAGAGGCGGGCGGCCTGGGTCTCGCGCTCGCGGGCTTCGAGAAAGAAGGCGGCGGCGTGCGCCACGCCCAGGACCGCGAAGTAGACGGCGACACCGAAGGGCAGTGTCGTGAAGAGCCAGCTCACGGCTCCGCCGCCGTAGGGCGTCGAACCGAACATCGCGAGGCTCAGTGCGTCGCCCAACCCCGACCACACGACGCACAACAGGATCGCGGCGCTGCAGTGGATCGGGAGGGTGCGGGCCACGGCGCCGCGAATCAGCGGAAAGCGACGGGCCATCCAGAAAATCGCCGGTGTGAGGAGCGCGCAGATCAGCCAGTCACCGCCCTCCCACACGACGCTTTTCCAGCTCGCCGCGCGGCTGCCGAGCCGGCCCTGAACGTACGCCTGGAACGCCGCGAGGATCGCGGGCCCGAACCAGGCGGCCGAGACGAGTGCCCAGACGGGGAAGCGCCGGGATCGCATCGGGAGGGAATATGCGGGAGGTTCTGGAAGATTGTGAAAGATGGTGGACGTTGGACATGATTCGCCCCACCAGCTGCCACCATCCTGCAGCAACCACACACCTCTCTTCTAGCGACCGCGGTCCAGCACCTGGCGCACTTTTTGGGCGAGGATACCCGGCGTGAATGGCTTCTGCAGGTAGTTCAGGCCACGCTCGAGCAACCCGTGGCGCACGATGGCATCGTCGGTGTAGCCCGACATATAGAGGACGCCGGTTTCGGGCCGCGTCGTGGCCAACCGCGTCGCCAGCTCACGGCCACTGGCCCCGGGCATCACGACGTCGGTGAGCAGCAGGTGGATCGGGCCGACGTGCTGCTCCGCGAGCGCCAGCGCGGCTGCGGCGTGTTCCGCCGTCAGCACGCGGTAGCCACGCCGCAGCAGGATTCCCTCGACGAGGGGCCGCATCATCGCATCGTCCTCGACGAGCAGAATCGTCTCGGTCCCCGACAGTGACGACGTCACGTCCCGCGGAATCACGTCCTCGGTCGGGGCATCGACGAGGGGGAGATAGATCTTGAACGTCGTGCCCCGCCCGGGCTCGCTGTACAGCCAGATATATCCGCCCGACTGCTTGACGATGCCGTACACGGTGGAGAGCCCGAGTCCCGTGCCGCGGCCCTTTTCCTTGGTCGTATAGAAAGGCTCGAACACGCGCGCCTGCGTCTCGGCGTCCATGCCGATGCCCGAATCGGTCACTGCCAACATGACGTAGGACCCGGGAGCGACCGTCTGGTGGGCCTCCGCGTACTCCTGGTCCAACTCGACCCTCGCGGTTTCGAGCGTGAGCTTGCCGCCGGTGGGCATCGCATCGCGCGAATTCACGGCGAGATTCATGACGACCTGTTGCAGTCGTCCGGGATCGGCCCGCACGTTGCCGATCTCCGGTGCGAGCTGCAGCGCCAGCTCGATGTCCTCGCCGATGACGCGCTGCAGCATCTTGCGGATTTCACTGAGCAGCTCGTTGATGTCGAGGACGATCGGCTCGAGCATCTGCTGGCGGCTGAAGGCGAGCAGTTGGTTGGTGAGCGACGCCGCCTGCGCGCCGGCTTTGCGGATTTCGATGAGATCCGCTCGCTGGTGCGATTCCTCGGCCAACCCTTCCGCCAGCAAATCGGCGTAGCTCATGATGACGGTGAGCAGATTGTTGAAGTCGTGTGCGACGCCACCGGCGAGACGGCCCACGGCTTCCATCTTCTGCGCCTGCACCAGCTGCTGCTCGGTGTGCTTCAACTCGGTGATGTCCTCGGAGACCCCGGCGATGCGGTATACCTCTCCCCGTTCGTTCCTGATCGGGAACGCCCGCCCGCGCACCCAGCGCACCGAGCCGTCGGGTCGGACGACACGGAAGACATCGATGTTGGGCTCGCCGCGGGCCAGCTGTTGGCGCCCCGCGATCACCCGTGGGCGATCTTCCGGATGAACCGCCTCCAGCCACGCCTCGGGCCGGGCGTATCCCTCGCTGAGTGGACGGCCCCAGATCTCGGACCAGGTGGGGCTGATGTAGACGGTGCGTTGTTCCTGGATGTCGACGACGAAGAACGCCTCGCGAATATTCTCGGCGAGCTGCCGGAATCGTTCCTCACTCTCCCGCAGCGCTTCTTCATCGCGCCGGCGCTCCGTGACGTCGCGCAACGTCGCCAGCAGCTTCCCGTCGGGGAGCGCACGGGCGCTGACTTCCACGGTGCGCAGGCTGCCGTCCTTGCGCTGCAGCT
Source organism: uncultured Gemmatimonadaceae bacterium (assembly GCA_964641815.1). GTDB lineage: Bacteria > Gemmatimonadota > Gemmatimonadetes > Gemmatimonadales > GWC2-71-9 > DASTHG01. The sequence goes on from CAZXKN010000225.1 coordinate 6,839, forward strand.
GGCGCTCGTAGAACCGGACGTTCCCGGCCGCGACGTTGCGCAGCCGCCCGCGGGCCTGCTCGCGGTCCGCCGGCGGATAGGTGTCGGCCGAGGTGAGACGCAACAGCTCGGCGCGCGTGTAACCCGACAGCTCGCACGCGCGGGGATTGACGTCGATGAATCGGCCTGCGCCATCGGTCACGAATACGGCGTCGCCGATATTCTCCAGGATCGCCCGGTAGTGCGCCTCGCTGGCGCGCATCTCCTCTTCCGCCCGCTTGCGCTCGATGGCGTAGCGCAGCACGCGGGCCAGGAGCTGTCCTTCGATGCGCCCTTTGACGAGATAGTCCTGGGCGCCCGACCGCACCGCCTCGAGCGCGACCCGCTCGTCGTCGAGTCCCGAGATGACTACGATCGGCTGGCCCGGCGCCTCGCCGTGGGCGCGCTCGAACGTCTTGATCCCCGCGGAGTCGGGCAGACCGAGGTCGAGCAGTACGACATCGACACCGACACGGCTGAGACGCTCGAGCGCCGAGTCGAGCCGGTCGACGCGCTCCATCCTGAACAGCTCCTCGACATCCTTGAGCATCTCGACGATGAGGCGGGCATCGCCGGGATTGTCTTCGACCAGCAGGACCTGGATCGGTCGCTGAGCGGCGGGCGCGGTCATGGCAGCTTCACGACCTGGAGCCAGAACTGCTCGATCGAGGCCACGGCTTCGAGGAGCTTCTCGGGATCGAGCGGTTTGGGGACGAAGGCGTTGGCATGCAATTGATAGCTGCGCCGCACATTCTCCGGGGAGTCGGACGCCGAGATCACGATCAACGGGATCGTGCGCAACCGCTCGTCGCGCTTGATCTCCTCCAGCACCTCCAACCCATGTCGTCCCGGCAGGTTCAGGTCGAGCAGGATGAGGTCGGGCACGGGGGCGGTGGCATACGCCCCTTCGCGGCGCACGAACGCCAGCGCGGTGTGTCCATCCTGCACGTGATGGATGTGGTTGTGCAGCTTGGCGCGGAACAGCGCCCGCATCGTCAGGTCGGCATCGGCGCGATCGTCCTCGATCAGCAGCACCTCGATCGGGGCGGACTCCGTGTGCGTGGTCATCGCGGCACCAGTTTCACGATCTCAAACCAGAAATGTTCGATCGATTGGACGACGGTGAGAAATTGTTGCAGTCCGACCGGCTTCGTCACGTAGGCGTTGGCCCGCAGGCGGTAGCTCTCCAGGATGTCCTGCTCCGCCTGCGACGTCGTCAGCACCACTACCGGGATGTCCTGCAGGGCCGCGTCGCCCTTGATCTCTTCCAGCACCTCGCGGCCGTTCTTCCTGGGAAGATTGAGATCGAGCAGGATGACGTCGGGACGCGGCACGTCGCTGTACGGACCGGCGCGCCGCAGAAACGCCATCGCTTCCACACCATCCGGCACCGCATGCAGATTGTTGCGGACCTTCCCATCCCGCAACGCTTCCCGCGTGAGACGAACGTCCCCCGGGTTGTCTTCCACGAGCAGGACTTCGACGGGAACGGGCGTCGTCATGCGCGCCCCTCCTGCGCCACCGGAAGCGTAAAGCAGAAGGTCGAGCCTGCACCGGGCTGCGACTCGACCCAGATGCGTCCCCCATGACGCTCGACGATCTTCTTGGCGATGGCGAGCCCGATGCCGGTCCCGGGGTACTCGGCGCGCCCGTGCAGGCGCTGGAAAATGACGAAGATGCGCTCGAAGTATTCGGGGTCGATCCCGATGCCGTTGTCCCGCACCCGGAACTCCCAATGGGTGCCGTTGGGCACCGCCGCAATGTGCACGCGCGGCGGCTCCGTACCCCGAAACTTCAGCGCGTTGGACACGAGGTTCAGCAGCAGGTGCTCCAGCTGGACCGCGTCGGCGCGGACGCGCGGGAGCGAGTCGTGGGTGACGGTCGCACGGGACTCCTCGATCGCCAGCTTCAAACCCGCGAGCGCCTCGGTCAACACCGTCTCCGCATCCGTCGGCTCGAACGCCCCACCGCGTGTGCCGACGCGCGAGAAGGCCAGCAGATCCTCGATGAGGCGTTGCATCCGCAGCGCCCCGTCCAGCGCGAAGCCGATGAATTCGTCGGCATCGGCGTCGAGCTTGCCCTTGTACCGCTTGGCCAGGAGCTGCACATAGCTGCCCACCATGCGCAGCGGCTCTTGCAGATCGTGGGACGCGACGTAGGCGAATCGCTCCAGCTCCTCGTTGGAGCGTTTCAGCTCTGCTTCGGCCCGCTTGCGCTCCGTGATGTCCACGACGGACGCGAGCACAAATGGCTCGTCGTCGGTCTCGAC
>CAZXKN010000226.1:0-17271 GCA_964641815.1 uncultured Gemmatimonadaceae bacterium
CGGGCCGGTGGTAGGAGATCGTGATGTCGGTGAGGCCGACGCGTTGCGAGATCGTCCCGTGCTGGCTCCAGGGGATGGCCTGCGCGCAGACTGAAACCGGCAGCGCGAACAGCGCGCTGCCGGTAAGGAATCGACGGGTGCCCGAGCGCATTGCCTCTACGGCTTGGCCGCAGGCTGCTGGGGGTTGTCGGCCGGGTTGACGTACGTCAGCGCGAAAGGCCCGGTGGAGGTCACGGCCACGACTGTGGCACCCTTGGCCGTTGCGTAGTGATGCACGTTGGCCGGTATCGAGCCCTTCTCGCCAACATTCATCGGCTTGGTCTTCGCCAGATCGAACGTGTCGCCCATGGCGTAGAGGAAGGTGCCCTGCTTCACCTCGACGGTCTCGGCGGTTGGATGAAAATGGGGCGCGAGCCGATACCCATCCGGCATTGCCAACTGGATAACGAACGGCCCAGGCTTGGATGGGTCACCGCTGACGACTGCCATCTTGGCCCCGGCGGGGAAGACGGCCGGCGCGGGGCCCCACTGCAGCGAGTCGGCTTTCGCCGTCGGGGTACCCTGCGCGGGAAGCGCTGGCGTGAGAACCAGGAACAAGCTGGCAGAGGCGAGAAGAACGCGCATGACGGCCTTCCTATAAAGAGGGCAGGACAAGAGCGGCAGACGTTACGAGATTCACGGGGTAAGCTGCAGCCCGCGGCCGGCGACAGCAAGTCAACTTCCGAACACTTAGATTGGCATCACGTGAGGCTGCTGGCCCCTCGTCCAACGGCAGGACACCGGACTTTGGATCCGGGAATGAAGGTTCGAATCCTTCGGGGCCAACTCAGACGTCCCGGGCGTCGGGTGATACGAGAACAGCCAGTCGACGCGCGCCACGTTGCTGACGCTGCGCGCCGTGCGCGTGAATGCCCCCGTCGCCGGATCCCGAATCAGGATCGCTCCATTGGTGCGCGAGTCGTCGCGCAACGCCTCCGTCTCGTTCGAGGTGTACTGCCCGATCAGGCGAATGAAGATCGGCCGCGATCTGCGACGCCTGCTGCGGGGCCTCTAGTCCTCACCTTCCCCCGCACAGTGTGGTAACCGCACCACACCTCCGAAACCCTATTTCGATGAAAAAACAGCACTTGCTGCGTTGGCGCGGCACTTGCTGCTGCCCCTGCGTCGGCCACACCACAATCTCGACGAGGGTCTCCGATCTCCGTGCATCGCGCCGCGGCTGTCCGCATTCTGCTCCTCACGCTGGGTGTCGCATCGTGCACCCGAGAGCGGACCGGCCCCGTCGTCCTCGTTCCCTCTGGCCTCACCGTTTCGACCGGCAACGCGCAGACGGGCGCCGCGGGATCGGCGTTGGCGCAACCACTCGTCGCCGTCGTTACGACCGCGGACGGGGAGCCCGTCGGAGGCGTTCACGTCGCCTGGCGTGTCCGTGCCGGCGGCGGCTTCCTCTCGACCCCCACGTCCTCGACCGACGACCAAGGCCACGCGGCCGTGGTCCTCACCCTCGGCACCGCGGCCGGGACGAGCGCCGACACCGTCGAGGCGTCGGTCGCCGAGATCGCGGGTCCGCCCCTCCTCTTTACTGCGAGCACCATTGCCGGGCCGGCCACCCAGCTCGCGTTCACCCGCGCACCCAGCCCAGCCGCTGCCGGCGCGCCGATTGCGCCCGCGGTACAGGTGTCGGTCGAGGACGCCTTCGGCAACGTCGTTGCGGCTTCGGGATTCGGCATCGACCTCGCGCTCGGCGCGAACCCCGGCGGCGCCACGCTGTCGGGACAGATCCACAGCACGACGGTCAGCGGCGTCGCGTCATTTGCCGGTCTCACGCTCGACAAGCCGTCCACGGGATACACGCTCGTCGCCAGCGCCGCAAATCTGCCGGCGACGACGAGCGTGCCGTTCCTGATCGCGCCGGCGGGAGGCGTTGCAGCTCGTATCGTCATCACGACCGGCAACCAGCAGACAGCACCCGCTGGAACGGCGCTCCCCATCGCCTACGGCGTGCGAGTGACCGACGCCTTCGGCATCCGCATCGCCGGAGCCCAAGTGGCGTGGACGATTGCCACGGGTGGCGGGTCGGTGAGCGCCGGCCAGGGCGTCACGGACTCGGCCGGGCTCGCCAGCACGCTGCGCACGCTGGGCGCTCACGCCGGCGCACAGACGGTCATGGCGACGGTCGCGGGACTGGCCGACTCCGCCGCCACATTCGTGGCGAGTGCGACGCCGAACGGCACGATCAGCGGCACGATCACGCTCGGATCGGGCTTCCTCGCTCCGCCCGCCGCGCTCGAGTCCGCGTGGTCGCCACGGACGGCGCCCCCTGCCCCCGCTCCGCAGTACACGCCGGACGAGCTGATCGTGACCTATCGCTCCGACGCGCTGGCCGCTCCCGCGGTCGGATCACCGGCACTCGCGGCGCCGGCGACCGTCGCCACGCTGGGCTCGTCGATCCGCGCCCGCCTCGCGGCCGGGGCCTGGGCGTCACGCACCGAGCTGCGCGGCGTCTCGGCCGCCCTGCTGTCGGCGCGGCTTCGCGTGGTCGACACCACCGAGCTCGATCAGATCGCGACCGCGCTGCGCCAGGATCCGGCGGTGTTGTCCGTCGAGCGCAACGGCATCGTCCACCTCGACACGCATCAGGCGTCGCTGCTCGAAGCAGCGGCGACGGCGGCCGCCGCGACACCGGTCGCGCCGTCGGATCAGCTCTATGCCTGGCAGGCGTGGGATTATGGGATGATCGACCTGCCGCGGGCGTGGCAGATCACCACCGGCAGCGGGGCGGTGCTCGTCGCGGTCGTCGACAACGGCATTCGCTACGATCACCCGGCAGTGGCCGCGAATCTCACGCACGACGGCTACGACTTCGTCTCCGACGTGAGCGTCGCGGTGTGCGGCGGCGGCCATATCTCGAACGCCGGTGACGGCGACGGTTACGACGCCGACCCCACGATGCCGGCGGACTACAACTACGATGAAAAGAACGCCTGCGTGAAGGGGCTGACGACGTCCGGAGATCACGGGCTGCACGTCGCCGGGACGATCGGCGCGGTCGGCAACGACGGCGTCGGCACGAGTGGCATAAACTGGTCGGTACGAATCCGGCCGGTGCGCGTGATCGGCGTCGGCGGCAGTGGCTCGTTCTACGACATCGCGCAGGGGATCCTCTACGCGGCGGGGCTCCCCGCCGACAACGGCAAGGGCGGGACCGTGCAGGCGCCGAGTGGAGCGCGGGTGATCAATGTGAGCCTGGGCGGCCCCTCGGGCAGCAGCGCGCTGCACAACGCCGTGATCGCGGCGACGAACGCGGGGTCGCTGGTGATCGCCGCGGCCGGCAACGACGGCAGCACGACGGCGCTCTACCCCGCCGCCTACCCCGAGGCGCTGGCGGTCTCGGCGGTCGGCCCCGACGGCCAGCTGGCGAGCTACTCGACGCACGGTTCGGCGATCGACATCGCCGCTCCGGGCGGCGACATCTCCGACGGCGGCGGAACCTACGGGGTGATGTCGTCGGTGTGGAATTTCGTCACCAACGCCCCTGCGTACGACTCGTGGGACGGGACGTCGATGGCCGTGCCGCACGTCGCGGGCGTTGCGGCGCTGCTGCTCGCGCAGAACCCGTCGCTCACCGGCGCGCAGCTGCGCTCGCGGCTCACGACCTGGGCCGTGGATGCAGGCCCCGCGGGACCCGACAACCTCTACGGCGCCGGAATCGTCAACGCACGCAACAGCCTGACGCAGAGCTTCGCCCCGCCGGTCCGGCTCTATGCCCTCCTCTATGACGCAGCGACGGGGAGACTCGTGGCGCAGGTCCCCACCGCGAATGGAGTGTACAGCTTCGCGGGGCTCGATGACGGGAGCTACCTGGTGTACGGCGGGGCCGACGAAAACGGCGACGGGCAGGTCGCCGTTGCGGGGCGGGCGTGGGGGACGCTGGGCGGCACTGCGACACCGACGCCCGTCACGGTGGACGGCGCGGGCACCTATGGGGCGTCCTTCGCCGTGGCGCTGCCCACCGAGCTCGAGCCGAACAACACGATCGCGCAGGCGAATCCGCTGGCGATGCCGGGAACGTTGAACGGCGCGTTGAGCACGGCGTCGGACGTGGATGTCGTGCGGGTGCTGATCGCGCAGCCGGGGACCTACACCTTCGAGACGTCGGCCCAGAGCGGCGCCTGCGGTTTCGCGCTCGACGCGAACACCGAGCTCGCCCTCGAGAACGCGATGGGCGCCGTGATCGCGTCGAACGACGACATCGACGCGGCGACGTTGAACTACTGCTCGCGCATCACCGCCACGTTGACCCCGGGGGTCTACTACGTGGCGGTGACGGGTTGGACGGCGGGGCGCTACCGGCTCACCGCGCGCGTCGGCCCCTAGGACCGTCGGTCAGCTCTTGCAACACCTGGTGCCGCAGGCCGACCATCCCTGTTCGTCGGTATCAGACCAGATCCAGCGAGCCACGGCGCGACTCCGGTTGACCGGCTCGTGGTAGCTCTCGTAATGAAGCGCCAGAAGCTTCGGACGGTCGACGATCGTGCCGGTTGAATCCGTTGTAATCATCACCGACCGGTCTTTGGTGCTGTCCGGCCCCAATTGCGCCCACCAATAGGTGATGCTGTGCGGCGCCAGTCCGAGTTTCGGGTAGGGCTCGTCGCTGTGATTCACCATTCGGGCAATGATCCGCCCGTGATGCAGGTCGTCCTCCACGAGCGTGTGGTTGCCGATTTCCGGCTGAATCGCCACGAGCGGGCCATAGTGCAGGTTGGGATACTGCCCGATGGCCAGGCGCTGCTCGTCCCCCACTTCATAGCTCGTGTCGAACTGGAGCTTGGCGACGTAGTCGCGCAGGACGGGGGTCGACGGTTTCGCAGAATCCACCACGGCCTCGAACCCTGGCGCGGGGGCCGGAGTCGGCCGCACCGGCCCCGGTCCCGCCTTTTCCGCGCGACACGCCACGAGCACTGCGAGCAGCCCAATCCCCCCGACCGTCCATCGATCCCCCGACAACGCGCGCATTGCTTCCTCCCACACTGGATGATCTCCGGTCAGCGATTCCCCGGACTCTGCGCCGCAAGACGACGCATCTGATCGACCGCGGGTTGCAGCGACGGGTCGGCGTCCGACCACAACGTGACGACGGCGTGAGCCCAGTGTCGGGCCGTGGCCTGATCGCCTCCATGTGCTGCCAGGTCGGCCCGCAGCATCATCGCTCGTATGAGTCCACCCGATTGTGCCACAAAGTCCAACAGATCGGTGCCGAGTGTAGGAAGCGCGTCGAGCGGCTGAGACACGAATCGTCCCGCGGCGCTCGAGTCGCCGACCGCGAGGGCGAGTTCCGCGAATTGATAGGCAAAGTCGATCGGGATATCCCCGGGAAGCCCCTGCTGCGTTTGGCGCGAGGCCTCGGCGAGCCCTGCCCGAACCGCCGCCGTGTCGCCGCGCCCGAGCGCCCACTGGAGCTCCATCAGGTACAGGCCGCCCGCCCGTGCGCGATGCGTCTCCCCCAGTCCGACCCGGGGGAACGCGAGCACGGCGGGAAGATCGAGCGCTGCTTGTCGAACCGCTGTTCGCCGAGGGGCCTCGACCAGGCGATCGACGGCCTGATCGATCCGGGTCCGGATCGCCGTGATGCTGTCGACTGGTTCTCCAGCCGCCGAGTATGCCAGCAACTCGAGCGACCCCTCGAGGATGTCGGGGGGCGCCGCAATCAGGATGTCCTCGACCGTCCGCAACGAATTCTCGTCGGCCGAGCGCGGCAGGAGGTTCGCGCCACGCGACACACGACCCGTGAGCAGGGCGAGCCGGGCCAGCGGTCCGGCCACCGATGGGGGAGCCGGATCCCCGAACGCCGCGAGCTGCGAGTCGGCTAACGCCTTCGCCGCGTCGTACTGCTCCAGTTTCAAGAGCAGGCGGATCTCAACGATGGCCAGTCGCACCGCCTGTTCACGCGATCCGGTGGTCCGCCGGGCGCGCGTGATGACTGCGAGCGCCGAGCGCTCCTCAGAGCCTGCGCGGCGGATCAGACCCATCGTTTCGAGGACGACGGCATGCATCTCGAGCGCGTCGGCGTCCTGCGGGAGTGCCTGCACCCACGTCGTCGTGACGGCCAACAGCTCCTCTTGCCCGCGGCTGACGGCCGCACGCTGGGTGACGGGGTACACCTCCGGGCCGCTGCGTACCCATTGCTCCAATGGGAAGGGCACGAACGCCAGTGTGTCATGGTCCAGTGAGGGGAACGCGCCGAAATGCATCGTGTCCGGCGACAGGGCGACCCCCGGCCGCCACACGTTCATCTCCGTGAAAAGCAGCCGGCCCAGTCGATCCAACTCGTCGCCGCGGAACGCCCGATGGACTGCTGAATTGATGCGGAGGGCTCGGGTATAGGCGGTGACCGCCGCGTGATAGCTGCCCCGAAATCCCCAATGGGTCGGACTGGCAGGATCGCGCACGACCGCGTGATCCCGGGCGTGGCAATCGCCGAGCCCGTACCACGCCGCAAAGTCGAGAGAATCACGCCTGAGGAGACTGCGATACTCGTCGCACGCCTGCGGATACCGACCCTCGGCCATGGCCCGCAGAGCCATGGCGCGCAGGCGATCAGCCGGGGAGAGCCCATTCGAAACGGCGAGCGCGGAGCCGGCAAATCCCTCCCAATCCGCGCTCGGGAGGCCGCGCCACTCGCGGACTTGGGCGAGCCAGAAGTTGGCGTGGGGGTAGGCGGGATCGATCGTCACCGCCTCTCGGAGCGCGCTGTCCGCCGCGGCCAGATCCCAACGCGTGAGCGCGTCAAACCCGTGCTGGTAGGCGTACCAAGCGGCCACGTTCCTCGTCCCGCCTGCTCCGCTTGCCGCCCCGGGCGCGTGGACGCCCAACAGGAGGGAGTCGGCCAGGGTGTTGAACCGGTCGGTAAGTCCCGAGAGGCGACGATCAAGCCGGATTACCTGCTCGCCGATCAATCGACGCGCCGACACGTCGTACAGCATCGCTCGCACGATGATGGAATCGTTCAGCGCATCGACTTCGCCCCACAACATCAACCCGGCATGAAGCTCGCGCGCCCGCGTGTAGGCATCGGCGAGTGTGAGAATCGAATCGCCGTGCTGGAGTCCGACATCGCGCGCCTGGAATTCGTCCACCAGCCGGACACCGGTCCAGCGCTCCAACGCTTCGCGCAGCAGCAACTCACATTGATCTCCGCTGAGCAGCGTCGGAGCGGCTCCACTGCGGTGCGCGAATGGCTCGATCAGATACAGCGAATGATCCAGTTCGGCGCCCGACCCCGTGCGCCACACCAGCACCCCGGCCACCATCGCTGCGGCCACGAGGCCGGCGCCCCAACGCCTGCGCTGGCGGCGGGTCAGGAGACTGCGCGGCGTCCAGACGTTTCCCGGGGCGCGCAGCGCTTCGGCCGCTTCCGCGGCCGTGTCAAACCGGTCTCGGGGATCGAGAGCCAGGAGACGCGCAACGACCCGCGACACCTCCGGTGGCACGGATGGTCGCAACAGCTCCAGCTCCCCCAGTCGGTCGCGCGGGCCGGCGGGCCGCGCACCCGGCCCCTCGGGCGGCGTAATGGCCAATGGCGGCCGACCCGCCAGCATCTCGAACAGCACGCAGCCCAGACTATAGAGATCGCTGCGACCGTCGACATCGCGTGCGCCCGCGGACTGCTCGGGGCTCATGTAATCGGGGGTTCCGACCGCAATGCCCGGCCCCGTGCGGTCTCCCGCCTTGCTGATCGCTCGCGCGATCCCGAAGTCGGTCACCACAGCATGGCCCGACTCCATGAGGATGTTCTCGGGCTTGATGTCGCGGTGGACGACGCCCGCGCGATGCGCGTAGTCCAGCGCGTCGGCGATCTCGCGCGCGATCTCCAACGCTTCGACGAGCGGCAGCTGCCCCTGTTTCTCGAGCCGGTCGCGCAGCGATTCGCCGGGAACGAACGGCATGACGTAGTAGAGGCAACCGTCCGCCTCGCCGGAGTCGTGCAACGGCAGGATGTGCGGATGCGACAGGCCGGCGGCGAGCTTGATCTCGAGCAGGAAGCGGTCGGGGCCGAGCGTCGCGGCGAGCTCGGGACGCAGCACCTTGAGCGCCACGTCGCGGTCGTGGCGCAGGTCATGGGCGAGGTAGACGATCGCCATGCCCCCGCGACCGATCTCGCGACCGATCGTGTAGCGGCCGGCCAACGCGCTTTCCAGGCGATTGCGCAGCTCGGTCATCTGCCTGCGACGCTCCGCGTAGCGGTGCCAGAACGGCAAAGTCTGAGCGTATCGTGGCACGCGTGCCTCCGCCAGCAGTCGCCGAGGCTCGGCGCCCTCCCGCCGAATGCTGCAATCTGCCCGCCGGTAGTCAATTCACCGACAATCCCCAACCCCTTGGCTTGGCGCAGCTTGCCAGCTAGCTTGGGAGGCTCCCGATGGCAGACTTCACGTTTTCCCGGGGTCAATTGCTGCTCCTCGCCGGAACGGCCAACCGGCCGCTCGCCGAGGAGATGGCGCAGCAATTGAATCAGCCGTTGTGCGCGGTGACGCTGCGCCACTTCGCCGACGGCGAGCTGTTCGTGAAAATCGACGAGAACGTCCGCGGGCGCGACGTGTTCATCATTCAGTCGACGAACCCCCCGGCGGAGAACTATCTCGAGCTGTTGCTGCTGATCGACGCGGCGCGGCGGGCATCCGCGGCGCGCATCACGGCGGTGCTCCCCTACTTCGGCTACGCGCGCCAGGACCGCAAGGACCAGCCGCGCGTCGCGGTGAGCGCCAAGCTGATGGCGAACCTGATCACCCACGCGGGCGCCGATCGCGTGCTGGGAATGGACTTCCACTCCCATCAGGTGCAGGGGTTCTGGGACATCCCGGTGGACCACCTGTACGCGGCGCCGGTGTTCGTGTCGCACTACCGGCAGAAGCAGCTCAAGGACCCGGTGGTGGTGGCTCCCGACGTGGGCTCGGCGAAGATGGCGCGCGGCTTCGCGAAGCGGCTCAACGCGTCGCTCGCCATCATCGACAAGCGGCGGCCGTCGGCGAATATCGCGGAAGTGGTGAACGTGGTCGGCGAGGTCGAGGGCTCGGACTGCCTCATCCCCGACGACATGATCGATACGGCGGGGACGATCACCGAAGCGGCCGCCGCCCTGCGACGGCTCGGCGCGCGCCGCGTGTTCGCCTTCGCGACGCACGCGCTCTTGTCGGGGCCCGCGGTGGAGCGGCTCAAGGCGTCACCGATCGAAGAAGTGACGGTGACCAACACGATCCGCATCCCCGACGACCGGAAGTTCGAAAAGCTGAAGGTGTTGTCGATCGCGGCGCTGATGGCGAAAGCGATCGGCTACGAACACTCGAACCAGTCGGTGAGTTCGTTGTTTGACTGATTACCGACGACTGACGACCGAGGACTGAGGTATGGCCCAGATCATTTCCATCACTGCCGCACCGCGCACCACCTCCGGCAAAGGCGCCGCGCGGCAGTCGCGGCTCAAGAAGAGAGTCCCGGCGGTCGTCTACGGACACGGCCGGGCCAGTCAGTCGCTCGAGGTAGATGCCCAGGCGCTCGAGCAGGTGCTCACCGGGAAAGAGCCGTCGAGCACCCTGGTCGAGCTCACCGTCGACGGCAAGAAGGCGCGCGCCCTGATCCGCGAGATCCAGCGCCATCCGGTGCGTCCCGACATCATCCATATCGACTTCTACGAGATTCACGCCGACGAAAAGGTGAAGCTCAAGGTCCCCGTGCATCTCATCGGCACGCCCGACGGCGTGCGCAACGCCGGCGGCGTCCTCGATCAGGTGACGCGCGAGGTCGAAATCGACGTGCTCCCCGAGCACATTCCCGACCGGGTCGAGCTCGACGTCACCGTGCTCACGATCGGTCGCTCGTTGCACGTGAGCGATCTCGTGATCCCGAACGCCACGATCCTCACCCAGGCCGATCTCACGATCGCCACGGTGGTGCCGCCCCGCGCCGAGGAAGTGGTCGCGCCGGCCGCGGAAACCGGCACCGAGGTCGCCGAGCCCGAGCTGATCCGCAAGGTGCGCGAAGGCGAAGAGGGCGAGGAAGGCGAAGCCGAGGCCGAGGCCAAGGCGCCCGAGGTCAAGGCGGAAAAGCCCGAGAAGTCCAAGGGCGGCAAAGAGGGCTGAGCGCTGCGCGCCGTCGTCGGGCTGGGGAATCCGGGCCCGGAGTACGCGGCGACGCGCCACAACCTCGGCTTCTGGGTGGCGGACGCGCTCGTCCGGCATTGGGGGCTCTCCCCCTTTCGCCGCGGCGAGCGCGCTCGCGTTGCAGACGGCGCGGTACGCGGCGTGCCGGTCCGCGTGCTCAAGCCCACCACGATGATGAATCGCAGCGGCGCCGCGCTCGCGAGCCTGCGCGCCGATCCCACATTCGTCCCCGCGCACGACCTGCTCATCGTGGTCGACGACTTCAACATCCCGCTCGGCACCTGGCGCCTGCGCCCCTCGGGCTCAGCGGGCGGGCACAACGGATTGAAGAGCATTGAAGCGGCACTGCAGTCGCAGGAGTACGCGCGCTTGCGCGTGGGGATCGGGCCGCTGCCGTCCGGTGAGCCGTGGGAGGACTTCGTGCTCGCTCCGTTCGACGACGCGGAGCGCGAGCAGGCGGAGGGCATGATGCCGGATCTCTTGAAGGCGGCCGACGACTGGCTGCGGCAAGGGCCGGGGGACGGTCGCTAGTCGGATCGCGGCGTGGCCGCTCGCGTCCAGATCACCACGAGCCCGCAGGCCCGCGCCAGCGCCGCCAGATCGTACCCATTCTCGAGTGTCTCTCCGGCGACCGATTGGTAACCGCGGCGATAGACCTCGATCCCCACCACATCGTCCAGCTCCATGGTGGTGATGTCCTGCTGCGGCGCGGTGTAGCCGTCGATCAACAGATTCATCCGGCACTCGCGACCATTGCGGAACAGCACCGGCGCACACCCCGCGGTGCCGCACCGGTACGACGCCCCGGCGACCGAGAGGACCTGCGTCACGAGGTGATCATGCGTCTTCTCAATGTCGGCTCGGCTGAAGAAGCGGCCGAATCCGAGCCGGCGCCGGGCATAGAAGCCCGCGAGGCCGATCTGACTCTCGAGCCGGCTCGCATCGACGATGTGGGGAGCGAGGTCGGTCGCCGCACTGTCCACCAACACCTCGACCTGCAGCGACTTCCCCGCCGGGAGCACGATATCCCGCGCCGCGCCCGTGTGGCCGGCGTAGGTCACCTCGAGCTTGGCGCGTCCGCTTGCCACGGCCGGGAAATCGAACCGGCCCTTCGAGTCGGTGACCTGCACGGCTCTGCCCAACAGCGCCACCTGCACGCCCGCATGGGGCTCGCCGCTCCAGGTGGCGAGCACGGTGCCGCTCACATGGGTGGTGGGTTGTTGCGCGCCCAGGACGGCCGCGCTCCCCAGACAGAGAAGGGTGATCGTGCGCATACTCGCTCTCTCGTACCCCGCCTCCCGCGACGATGGCGAGGTCGTTATGTTCCCTGCTCCCAATCCCCTACTCGGCGCCACACCAGCGCCGGGTCGTTCACGACCAAAGGGAGGTGTCATGGCTCGTCGTTATGAGACAGTCTACATCTTCGATACTGCGCTGGAAGAACCGGCCATCAACGAGAAGCTGGAGCGGTTCCACGCCCTCCTCACCAAGGACGGCAAGGGCTCCGTCGCGAGCAGCAGCCACTGGGGCAAGCGCTCCCTCGCCTATCCCATCAAGAAGAAGGAAACCGGCTACTACGTGGTCACCCAGTTCGAGGCGGCCGGCGAGCTGCTGCCGGAGTACGAGCGCGCCGTGAAGCTCGACGAATCGGTGCTGCGCTACATCGTCGTGCTCAACGAAGGCGAGCCGCCGAAGCCGATGCCGCAGACACCGGCCGTCGTCCCCGATGAAATCGAGATCGACGAGGAGGAAGCGTGAGACGCCCCGCCAAGACCTGTCCCGTATGTGAATCCGGTGTGCGCGTGCTGGACTACAAGGACGACCGCACCCTGGGCCGGTTTCTCACCGAGCGCGGCAAGATCCTGCCGTCCCGGTTGTCGGGCATGTGCGCCCGCCACCAGCGGCAGCTCGCCACCGCGATCAAGCGCGCCCGGCAGCTGGCGCTAATTCCCTACATCAAGAGCGGGTCCTCCGCCTGACCGAGCGCTCGCCGGGCCAGTGGTGGCGCCTGGCCCTCGGTACGCTGGCGTTTCTCGCGCTGGCGTTCTACACCCGTGGGCTGCTGGCCCTGGCGCTCGCCGCGCTGCTCTGGGCGGCTGGACCGACGCGCTGGTGGGAACGCTCCCTCATCGCGCTGCTGATCCTCCTGGGGCTCGCGTTCGTCATCCCGCCAACGCTCGTTCCTCTCGATGCCGCGATCGGGGCGTACACCGTGTTCACGACGGCGGCATTTGCCGGCGGATCGCTCGTGGCTCCGGGCAGCACTCTGCGCCAGGCCCTGCGCGCCACGCTGTGGGGCGTCGCCGCGACGGGCACCCTCGGCCTGGTCATGCGCGGCCGCCTCTTCTGGAGCGAGCTGCACTGGAGCACCGTGCGCGAGATGACCACGATCGTCAGCTACATGGTGGAGCGCAGTCCGAAGCTGGCGGAGTACTCGGTCGGCATCGTGCAATTCCTGTCCGACGCATTCCCAGCGCTGCTGCTGCTCAGCACCCTCGCCGCGCTGCTGCTGGCGTGGCAGTGGCACGCACGCATTGCGCGCCGTCCGCTCGGGGCCCCGCTCGGCCCGTTCCGCGAATTCCGCTTCGCCGATCAGTGGGTGTGGGGACTCGTCCTCGCGCTGATCATCTGGGCCGTTCCGAAACTGGCGGCATTCAAGTGGGCCGCCGTGAACTTGGGGCTAGTGCTCGGCGCCTTGTACGTGCTGCGCGGCACCGCCATCGTGGTCGCCGTCGCCGCCGCCGTCGGCGTCCCGGGCTGGATGCTCGCCGCCGGCGCGGCCGTCTCCGGCGCGCTGGTCGTGCCGGTCTTCGTCCTCGTCCCCGGCCTCTGGACGCTCGGGGTGTTCGATACCTGGCTGGCGTTCCGCCAGCGCCGGTTCACCCGGTCTCCCGCACCGTAAAGGGTTCGACGATGGAAATCATTTTGCGCGAAGCCGTCCCGCATCTCGGGGCCGCCGGCGAGGTCGTCAAGGTCAAGGACGGCTACGCCCGCAACTACCTCCTGCCCAAGGGACTGGCCTATCCCGCCACCGAGGGCAACAAGAAGCGCATCGCCTTCGAGTCGGAGCGCATCGCCAAGCAGCGCGCGTCCGAGAAGCAGACGGCGGAATCCGAGGCCACCCGCATCGCCGGGATCTCGCTCTCCTTCCCGATGAAGGTCGGCGAGGAAGAGAAGCTGTACGGCTCCGTCACGGCCGGCGACATCCAGCGCCGCCTCGAGGAACAGGGGATCCACATCGACAAGCGCAAGGTCGATCTCCCCGAGCCGATCCGCTCGCTCGGTGAGTTCACGGTCGGCATCAAGCTCCATCCCGAGGTGCGACCCGAGATCACGGTCGTGGTGGTCAAGGAGTGACGGACCGGCCGTGACGGTCGGCATCGCGTACGTCGACGGTCCCCGGCTGCGCCGCTCGCTGCTCGCGGCGGCCGACTGGGTGGCCGCGGGGCGCGACGAGCTGAACCGCATCAACGTGTTTCCGGTGCCCGATGGGGATACCGGCACCAACATGTGCCTCACGCTGCGCGCCGTGGCGCATGCCGTGCGTGACCTCGGCGACGCCCCGCTCGCGATCGTCACCGCCACGATGGCACAGGCGAGTGTCCGGGGAGCGCGCGGCAACTCGGGGCTGATGCTGTCGCAGTTTCTGCTCGGACTGCAGGAAGGGCTCGGGCGAGCGCCGGAGGCCACCAGCGCCGATCTCGCCCGCGCGATCCGCTCCGGGTTCGACCACATCCTCTCCTCGCTCGATCAACCCGTCGAAGGCACGATCCTCACCGTCGCCCGCGACGTGGCCGAGGAAGCCGAGCGAGCCGCCGCCGAGCCCGATGTCGGCGTGTTCATGCGGCGACTCGTGACGCGTGCCGAGGCGTCGCTCGCCCGCACCCCCGAGCTGCTCGAGTCGTTGAAACGGGCCGGCGTCGTCGACGCCGGCGCCAAGGGCTTCGTGCGGTTTCTCGACGGCGTGAAGCGCCTTATAGAAGAAGGCACGCTGGCCCAGGGTGCCGTCGACCGGGTCGACATCACCGATGCCGCGGCGCGCACCGATGTGGCCGCGGACCGCGACTTCCGTTTCTGCACCGAGGTGCTGGTGCGTGGCGGCGCGCTGCCGGCGGTGGCCGACGTCCGCCACGCCCTGCGCCAGCTCGGCGGCTCGATCGTCGTGCTCCAGTCGGGCGACCTCCTCAAGGCGCACGTGCACACCGATACTCCGGAGGACGTGTTCACGCTGGGGGCCTCCTGGGGCACCGTCGAGCAGAAGAAAGCCGAGGACATGCGCGCGCAGCACCGCGCGCTCCAGGCGAAGCGCGCGGTGGCGTTCGTGACGGATACGGCGTGCGACCTTCCCGATTCCGTGATCTTCGAGCATGGCGTGGGACTCGTCCCCACCCAGCTGATCATCGGCGACCGCGTCTATCGCGACCGCCTCGAGATGACTCCGGCGGAGTTCTTCACGCGGCTGCGCGCGGGGGACGACGCCACCACGTCGCAGCCGACGCCGGAGGCCTTTCGAGAGGCGTTTACCGACGCGCTGCGCACGGCGGAGCGCGTCGTGGCGGTGGTGCTCTCCAAGGCGCTGTCGGGGACCTACGTCAGCGCCGAGCGCGAGAGCCGCACGGTGGCCGAGGGCCGGGTGGTGCTGGTCGACAGCCGCGGTGCGTCGCTGACGGAGGGGATGCTGGTGCTGCGTGGCCTCGATCTTGCCCGCGAGGGATGGGCGCCGGAGGCGATCGCGCAGGAGCTGGGGCGCGTGCGCGACCAGTCGGGCGGATTCTTCACGGCCGACAATCTCGAGCGTCTGATCCGTTCGGGGCGGGTCGGCCGGCTCGCCGGCTGGCTGGGAACGAAGCTGAACGTGAAGCCGATCATCGCGCTGACCAGGGACGGCCGGGCCGAGCCGGTCGCGCGGGCGCGGGGACGCGAGGCGGCGCGCGTCCGGATCCTGCGCCTGCTGGACACGGTGCTGACACCGCGTCCCGCGCTGCTGCGGCTCGGTGTCGCACATGGCGACATTCCGGAGTTCGCGGCCGAGCTACGCGATGAGCTGCAACGGCGCTATGCTCCCAAGGAGCTCGTCGTCAGTCCCATTACTCCGGTGATCGCCGCCCATGCGGGGATCGGCGCGTGGGGCGTATTCTACCAGGTGGAGGACGGAACAAAGCGGTGAGGCGCGCGCTATGAATAGAAGCCGGAGCCGATCCCCGCGCGGCGGCCCGCGGCACCATCCCGAGGGTTTGCGACGCATTTCGAGCGCGTTGGCCGACCGGAAGGCCGTGGATCCGGTGATTCTCGACTTGCGCGGGTTGTCCGAAGCAACCGACTATTTCGTTATCGCCTCCGGCACCTCCGACACGCACGTCCGGGGCATGGCCGAGCACTTGATGGAGCGGGTGCACCCCCATCACGTGGAAGGCCTGCCGCAGGGGCGCTGGGTATTGCTCGATTACGTCGACGTCGTCGTGCATCTTTTTCATCCGGAGCTGCGGGAGTTTTACCAGCTCGAGCGGCTGTGGGGAGATGCCCCACCCGTGGCGCTGGGAGAAGTCGGAACCTTCGGGTAAAGCAGGAAGAAAGGATGGAGCGGGCAATGCGGCATTTCAGAGTCCTCGGGGCGGCGGTCGTCGGTGCGGCGGCGCTCCTCGTGGCGCGCCCGGCAGCGGGGCAGTACTTCGGGCAGAACAAGGTGCAGTACCGCTCCTTCCCCTTCAAAGTCATCCAGACCGAGCATTTCGAGGTCTACTTCTACGACGAAGAGCGGCCGGCGGCGCTCGACGCCGCGCGCATGGCCGAGCGCGCCTACGCGCGCCTGTCGCGCGTGCTGCACCACAAGTTTCAGGCGCGCAAACCGATCATCCTCTACGCCTCCCATACCGACTTCGAGCAGACCAACGCCATCGAAGGGGAACTGGGCGAGGGGACGGGCGGCGTCACGGAGTTCTTCAAGCACCGCATGGTGCTGCCGTTCACGGGCTCGTATACCGATCTGGAGCACGTGTTGCAGCACGAGATGGTGCACCAGTTCCAGTACGACGTGTTTTCCCGCGGCCGCATCGGCGGCGGCGTCCAGACCCTGGTGAACGTGAACCCGCCGCTCTGGTTCATGGAGGGGATGGCGGAGTACCTGTCGCTCGGACCGATCGACCCCCACACGGCGATGTGGCTGCGCGACGCCTCGCTCGAGGGCAACCTCCCGACGATCGAGCAGCTGACCTACGATCCGCGGGTCTTCCCGTACCACTTCGGTCACGCGCTCTGGTCGTACATCGGCGAAAAGTGGGGCGACGAAGTCATCGGCGAGATCCTGCAGTCGACCACGACGTCCGGCGTCGAGGGTGCGTTCAAGCGCGCACTCGGCCTGTCGCTCGACGACCTCTCCAATGAGTGGCGCGACGCCGTGCAGACGACGTTCCTGCCGCAGCTGGGCGATCATTATCGCGCGCGCCGCATCGCGCAGCCGCTGCTCACCGAGAAGCGCAGCGGCGGCGGCTATCATCTCGCCCCCGCCCTCACGCCCGACGGTCGCGAGGTCGCGTTCTTCGGCGAGCGCAATTCGTTCTTCATCGACCTCTATCTCGCCGACGCCGAGTCCGGACGCACGCTGCGGCGCATGGTGAAGTCCACCATCAACTCGAATTACGAGAGCCTGCGGTTCGTCAATTCGTCCGGATCGTTCTCGCCCGACGGACGCTATTTCGCGATCGCCGCCAAGCGCAAGCAGCACGAGGATCTGGTGATCCTCGACGTGCGCCGCGGCCGCGAAGATCGGCGCATCCAGGTGCCGCTCAACGGCATCGAGACCCCGGCCTGGTCCCCCGACGGCCAGCAGCTCGTGTTCGTGGGATTCGACGGCGGGCTGTCGGACCTGTTCGTGATCAACCGCGACGGCACCGGGCTGCGCCGGCTCACGCACGACAAGTACGCCGACCTGCTGCCCGCCTGGTCTCCCGACGGCAAGACGATCGCCTTCACCACCGACCGCGGCGGCGCGACCGACTTCGACCAGCTGCGTTTCGGCAACATGCGCGTGGCGCTCTACCACCTCGACGGCGGCACCATCGAGATGCTGCCGCACATGGACGAGGGCAAGAACGTCAACCCCGTCTGGGCGCCGGACGGC
>CAZXKN010000227.1:0-8646 GCA_964641815.1 uncultured Gemmatimonadaceae bacterium
CAGATTGCCTTTGGCGTCGTAGTGCCGCCCTTCATCGTCGAAGCCGTGGGTCAGCTCGTGACCGGCCCAGCTGCCGCCCAATGACCCGTAGTTGGCGCCGTCGTCGGCCTTGGGGTCGAATGTCTGCGGCACGAGCGCGCCCGCCGGGAACACCATCTCATTGCGCTCTGGATCGTAGTAGGCGTTGACGGTGGGGACGGTGATCCCCCATTCGGTCGTGTCGACCGGCGAGCCGGGACGGTTCACGGTGCGCTGCCACTCGAAGGCGTTGGCGCGGGCGACGTTCAGCACGAACGGCCCGTCCACCGATTCGAGCTTGCTGTAGTCGCGCCAGTGATCGGGGTAGCCGACCTTTTCGCCCATCTTGCTGAGCTTGTCGAGCGCCTGCGTCCGCGTGGTGTCGGACATCCAGGTGAGCCGGCGCAGCCGTGCCGCGAAGGCGACACGGATGTCGTCGATCACCGCCTTGGCGCGGGCGCGTGCCGCGGGCGGGAACGTCTTGGCGACGTACGCCTCTCCCAGCGCTTCACCCAGATCCCCGTCGGTCTCGCGCAGGCAACGCTTCCAGCGGGGCAGCAATTCCTTGGCGCCGGTGAAGCGTGAGCGGAACGCGAAGTCCTCGTTGACGAACGGGCTGCTGAGCCACGGCGCGGCGTCGGCGAGCACGTGGTAGCGCAGGTAGGCGCGCCACTGGTCGAGCGGCGCCGTGATGACGAGCGAGTCGACGCGCCGGAAGAACGCCGGCTCGGCGAGGTTCAGACGCGCCACCGGCGCGGTGATCCCGATCGCTCTGAAGTACGCGCTCCAGGAAATCGTGGGTGCGAGCGCCGCCAGCTCGGCGGCGGTCGTCGGGTGATCGGTGGCGGAGGGCTCGCGCCGCTCCACCCGCGTCAGCGAGGCGCGGGCCAGCTCCGTCTCGAACGCCAGGATCGCGGCGGCATCGGTCGCCGCCTGCGCCGCGGGGACACCTGCAAGAGTGAACATCTTCGTGATGTGTTCGACGTACTGCTGCTTCAGGGAGTCCGATTGAGGATCGGTCTTGGTGTAGTAGTCGCGGTCGGGCAGGCCGAGCCCGCCCTGCGCCAGCCAGACGAGGTAATGGGCCGCATCGTGTGGATCGGCCTCGGGGCCGTAGCGGAACGCGACATTCACGCCGCGCACCTGCAGTGCCGCGATCTGGGGGATCAGCTGCTCGCGCGTCGTGATCGAGTCGATCCCTGCGAGCCACGGACGGATCGGGTCGATCCCCGCCGCTTCGGCGGCGGTCGAATCCATGCACGACGCGTAGAAGGTGCCGAGTTTGCGCGGCGTGGAGCCGGCGGGCTGCGACGCGCGGTGTGCCGCGGCGTCGTCCAGCACCGACCGCACCACCAGCTCGTTGCGGTCGCTCATGTCGCGGGCGACGCCCGAGGACGAGTAGGCCGCGGGGATCGTGTCGTGCGCGATCCAGCCACCGTTGGCGTACTGGAAGAAGTCGGTGCAGGCGCGGGCCGTGGTGTCGACCCACAGCCGGTCGACCACCTTCAGGGGTGGCAGGGCGCCCTGCGCAGCGACTGCGGAGGCGCAGAGGGCAACGGCAAGGAGGAGCGCCAGGCTCACGCGGCGCTCAAGACGTACGGTTAGCATCGGAACGGGGTCTCCCTCGAGGTGATTCGGCGACGGCCGAACGGGTCAAAGCCTATCATATGGGGTTAGTTTCTTCAACTCGCTTCCTCCCTACTCTCCGGAGCCCGTGTGCGCTTCGCAATGCTCTCTGTTTTCGGTCTTGTCCTCGCTCTTCCCCGACCCGTAGCCGCCCAGGGCCCGCGCTTCGAAATCACGATCCCCGCTGCGCTGCGCGCCACGCCGCTCACGGGACGCGTGTACGTCTTCGTCAGCTCCAAGAAAGACGAGGAGCCGCGCCTCGGCGACCACGGCGAGAGCAACGCGGTGCCGTTCTACGGGGTGGACGTCGACTCCTTGCAGCCCGGCAGCGCCGCGGTGATCGACGGCACGACGCTCGGCTATCCGGTGGCCAGCCTCAAGGACATTCCGGCAGGCGACTACTACGTCCAGGCGCTCGTCAGCGTGTACGTCGACTTCCACCGCGCCGACGGCCACGTCCTGTGGATGCACGACGACCAGTGGGAAGGGCAGCAGTTCAATATCTCTCCCGGCAACCTGGTGAGCGACGTGCAGAAGGTGCACCTCGATCCTCAAGCCGGGTACACGATCCGTCTGGAGCTGGCGCGCGAGTTGCCGAAGGTGGCGGTCCCGCCCGACACGAAGTACGTGAAGCGCATCAGAATCCAGAGCAAGCTGCTGTCGGCGTGGTGGGGCCGGCCGATCTACCTCGGTGCCACGGTGCTCTTGCCGCACGACTACGATCGCGACTCCACGAAGCGCTACCCCACCGTCTACGAGCAGGGCCACTTCTCGCTCAGCGCGCCGTTCGGCTTCACCACCGACCCGAACACCGAGACGCCGGCGCAGCGCGCCGCCCGCCAGCTGCGCACGATGCGCGAGCCCGGCGCCCAGTTCGGGGCATCGTGGCTGGCGCCCAGCTTCCCACAGATGATCGCGGTGACGTTCCAGCATCCGACGCCGTACTTCGACGATTCCTACGCCGTGAACTCGGTGAACAACGGCCCCTACGGCGACGCCATCATGCTCGAGCTGATTCCCTATCTGGAGCAGCACTTTCGCATGATCCGCACGCCCGAGGCGCGGTTTCTCACCGGCGGCTCGACCGGCGGCTGGGAAGCACTGGCGTTGCAGATCTACCATCCCGATTTCTTCGCGGGCACGTGGGTGCTGTATCCCGACCCGATCGATTTTCGCAGCTACGAGCTGGTCAACATCTACAGCGACACCAATGCCTTCGTGTATCCCGTGGCCGAGTGGATGCAGTCCGAGGTCCCGGCGGAAGTCGAGGTGACGGGTCAGCCGCGCATCACGGTGCGGCAGGAGAGCCAGTTCGAAGCGGTGCTCGGCAGCCACGCGCGCTCGGGCGAGCAATTCGCGATCTGGGAGGCGACCTACGGCCCCGTCGGGAAAGACGGCTACACGGCGGAGCTGTGGGATCTCCGCACCGGGCACATCAACCGCGACGTGGCGGACTACTTCAAGTCACACGACTATGATCTGCGCGACTACCTCGAACGCAACTGGGCGAAGCTCGGACCCAGGCTGCGCGGCAAGATCCACCTGTTCGTGGGTGACTACGACACCTTCTATCTGAATCTGGCGGTGTACCGGATGGAAGAGTTCCTCAAGCACGCCACGCCGCCCGCCGATGCCGAGTTCGTCTATGGCCGCCCCATGAAGCCGCATGGCTGGCAGCCGTGGACCAACGCTCAGCTGATCCGCATCATGGCGGCCCAGGCGGCGCGGCACCGCTCTCCTTAACCACGGCTTGACCGTCGCCCCGGAAATTCCCCCTGGACCTGAACCAGGGGGATTCCGTGAACGCGAAGCGGCTGGTGATCGCCTTCGTGGCGATGCTGCTCTCTCAAGCGTGCTATCACTGGACGACGGCAAAGCTGGAGCCGAAGCCCGGCGGCTCGGACCGGGTCCGGCTGACGCTCGTGGGCGGCGCGCAATTCTCGGTTACCGGCCCGTTCCTCTCCGGCGACAGCCTGGTCTGGTTCTCGCGCACCAAGGCGGACGACAGCGGCGTATCGACTCCCGACACCCTCAGTCGAGCGGGCGTGCCGCTGTCGAAGGTTTACAAGATCGAAGCCTATACGCTGGACCCAGCGGCGACCTCGCTGGCGGTCGTCACCGTGGTCGGCCTGGTTGCCGTGATAGCGGCAGCGTCGAGCATGGACGGACTGGGGAGCAGCGGCGGCAGCTCGGGAGGTGGCGGCGGCAGCTGCGATGCCGGCTGCGCATCCTGCCCGCTCGTCTACAGCTGGGACGGACGCGAGTGGCGTCTCGATTCCGGCACCTACGGCGGCGCCATCACGCGGGGCCTCGAGCGCACCGACGTCGATAACCTCGTGCACGTCGCGGCGCCGGACGGGATCGTTCATCTCAAAGTCAAGAACGAGCTCGATGAAACGGATTACCTCGACGCCCTCAGTGTCGTCGCCGTCGACCACGATCCCGACGTCACCGTCGCACCCGACGGTGCCGGCCAGATCTACAGCCTGGGCGTCCTGAGTCCACCGCTCGCCGCCCGGGATGATCGCGGACGGGACATGGTCGCCGCTATCCGCCTGGCGGACGGCGTGAGCTGGCAGTCGAGCTTTTTCGCACGCGATACCGCTCGGCTGGGGGACATCCGTGACGGGCTGGAGCTCACATTCGTCCGGCCCCACGGCGCCCGCGGCGGGCGGCTCGTGCTCGACGGCCACAACACCCCCTGGGCCGCCTCGATGCTGACGCAATTCATCTCTGCCCACGGCAGCGCGACGCGCGCCTGGTACGACTCGCTCGACGCTTCACCGGAGATGGCGATGCGCACGGGACGAGCGCTGGCGCGCGACGGCTTCCTCAGTGTGTCCGTTCGGGAGGGCGAGTCCTGGCAGCCCGAGGGAATGTTCTGGGAAGCCGGACCGGAGATCGTGAAGCAGCAGGTGCTGCCGCTCGATCTGAGCGGCGTCACGGGCGACACGGTCCGGATCCGGCTCGAATCCGCGCCGACGTTCTGGTTCATCGATCGAGTCGCCATCGACTATTCCCCGCAGCGCGCCGTGGCGGTTACGGAGCTCGTGGCGACGCGCGCGACGTTCGACAGCGGGCGCGACGTGCGCTCCGATCTCGCGAGCAGCGACGGCCAGGCGCTGACGCTGGAGCACGGCGATTCCGCGTTGCTCGACTTTCAGGCGCCGCCGGTCGCGCCGGGGAAAGCACGGACCTATCTACTGCGATCGACGGGGTGGTACCGCATCCATACGGCGGAGACGGGGGCTCCCGCGCTCGCCTTGCTGCGGCGCTTGCAGACCGAGCCCTTCGCCGGCTCCCGCTTCTCCGTGGCGCGTCTCGATGAGCTGCTCGAGGCGATGCGCGCCAACGCCGTCCACGCGGCGGCCCAATGAGCGCCCCGGTGTGGATCACCGGTATCGGAGCCGTCACCGCTGCGGGCGTCGGCGTCTCGCCACTGCGCGATCTGCTGCTCGACGGTGGCGCTCGCGTCGCCGCCGACGCCGATCTCGGCGGACTCGTCACCGGCCGGTGTCCCGCTCCACCGGTGGCCCGGACGACGCGTCACCTCGATCGCAGCGCGATGCTGTTCGTCACCGCCGCGGTCGAAGCCTGGGCAGACGCGGGGATCGATGGGGCAGCGCTCGACCCGGCTCGTTGCGGCGTCATTGAGGGATCGTCCCTCGGTCCACTGAGTGAGACGCTCGCGTGGACACGCGGAACCACCGGTCCGCTGCAGTATCGACCGAGCGGCCTGGTGCGCTTCATGGTGGGCGCCGGCGGCGCGGCGATCGCGCAGCAATACGGGTTGCGAGGAACGGTGTTGCACCTCTCCGCCGGCAGCGTCTCTGCAGCGAGCGCCATCGGCGAGGCCTGCGCACGCATCGCGAGCGGAACCGCCGATCTGATGGTCGCCGGCGGAGCGGAGTGCCCCCTGGCCCCCGAAATCGTCGGACATTTCCAGGCCGCGGGGATTCTGGCCCCAGCGGGCGTCGGCGTGCCCTGCCGGCCGTTCGACCGCGAGCGGCGCGGCACCGTGCTCGGCGAAGGTGCCGGCGTCATCATCCTCGAATCGGAAGCGCACGGCCGCCGGCGCGGCGCGCGCTGCCACGGCATCATCGAGGGCTACGGCCTCTCCTGCGAGGCGCACTCCATGACGAGCCCCGATCCCCGAGGTTCGGGAGTTACGGCCGCCATCCGCGCGGCGCTGGGTGACACGCCGCTCGCGACAATCGATTGGATCAAGACGCACGGCACCGGCACGCCTCCCAACGACGCCGCCGAGTGTGCCGGGCTAGCCGCGGTATTCGGCTCGCAGCTCGTTGACGTGCCGATCACATCGCTCAAGCCGGCGGTGGGCCACAGCCTCGGCGCCAGCGGCGCCGTGGAAGCAGTCGCCGCGGTGTTGTGCGGGACCGCCGGCATTGTCCCGGCGACCATCGGAACCACTACCATCGACCCGGCACTACCACCCTGCCGCGTGGTGCGCCAGGTGGAGCGGCACACGACCCGCCGCGCCCTGCTGCTCTCCGAGAGCTTCGGCGGACGCTGCGCGGCGCTGCTGCTGGCGGCCGCCTAGGGTTTTCCGATCTCGATCTTGCCGAGACGCTGCGTCCCCGACAGGGCGAGCCAGACGCGGCCACGCGTCGAGTCGACGCTCATGTTGCGCACGATCGCGCCCGACGTGGGAATCGTCACCGTCTGCATCTTCTCCGTGGCCGGATCGAATGCCACGATCGCGTTTTTCCCCGACTCGTCGTACCAGATGCGCCCATCGGTGCCGAGCGCGATCCCGTAAGGACCGCTCCCGCTCCCGCCGGGGCTCGCGAACTCGCGTACCTGTCCGCTCGCCGGATCGAGCCGTCCGAGATAGCCGCGCGCGTAGTCGGTGTACCACACGATTCCTTTGGGGTCGACCTGTAAGCGGCGGGGCCGTGCTCCCGGATCGGGCAGCGGGAACTCTTTCAACGCACCCGTAGCCGCCTCGACGTGGCCGATCTTGTTCGTCCCCAGCTCCGCCAGGAAGAGCGACCCGTCGGGAGCAACGACGAAGCCATACGGCAGCGAGTGGCCGGTCGGCATGTGAAATACGTCGACCGCTCCCGTCGCCGGATCGAGCCGGGCGTAGAGGTTCGCGCCCTGGACGGTGAACCAGAGTTTGCCGGCGTGAAACAGCGGCGTGTGCGGATCGCGGACTTCGGGCGGCAGCGGATACTCCTTGATCACCCCCGTCGCCGGATCAAGGCGGCCGATGTTGCCCTTCGCGTTCCCGGTGTACCACACCGCTCCGTCGGGCGCGACGACGATGCCATGCGGCCCCGAACCGGGCGTCGGTGTGGCGTAGTCCGTCACCTTTCCGGAGGCGGGATCGAGATGACCGATGTAGCTGTTGCGCTGGTCGGTATACCAGACCGATCCATCTCTGGCGACTGCCGGGTCATGCGGAAACGCGCCCGCCCTGGGCAGTGGATACTCGACGATGCTGGGCGTCTGCAAGAGGAACAACGTCACAAGTGTGATCATGGAGGTGATCTCCGGGCCGGTTGCTCTTCATCACTCCCTAACACGACTCTGCAACTATTCGGTGTGGCTCCGCGTTCAATTAAGGTATGACAGCCGCACCGAAACGGTCCATGCCCGCACCACAACGGATGACGTGGCGCCGCCGGACCATGCCTCTGAATTTGCAGCTCTTCGCCTCCGATCGGAAACCCGACGCCTTTGGGTTTACGCGCGGCGGGCTGGTTTCGCTCATCGTCCACTCCGCGGTGATCGGGGGCGCGATCTTCGCTACGCTCTCGGCGCGCCAGAGCACCGATGCGGCGAGGGTCGACACGGCGCTGGTCTACCTGCAACCGCAGGAGCCGCAGCACGAAACGCCGCCTCCACCCGAGCTGCAGGTCCCCCTCAAGGGATTTCAGACCGTGGCGGTACCGACGACCATTCCCACGACGATTCCGCCGGTCGATCTGCAGGAGCATTTCGATCCCAAGGATTTTTCAGGAGTCGGGGCCGAAGGCGGTACGGCGACCGGGGTGACCCCGCCGAGTGGCAACGAGGTCTACTCGACCCTTGAAGTCGACCAGCCGCCCGCGCTCCTGTCGGCGCCGCCCCTCGAGCGCGACTATCCCTCGCTGCTGCGGCAGGCCGGCATCACGGGCCGCGTCGTGATCGAGGCGGTGATCGACACGACGGGGAAGGTGGAGCTCAGCTCGATCGAGGTGGTGCAAACCCCCCACCCCGGCTTCAATGAGGCCGCCAAACGGTGGATGTCACGGGCGCTGTTCCGGCCGGCCCGCAAGGGCGGCCAGGCGGTGCGCGTGCTCATCCGACAGGCCATCGATTACTCGCTGTCGAGCTAGCCCCCTAGCCCCTACAACGCTCTGACGGGTCCAGGCATCCAACACCTCGACCACCTCGAGGGATTCGGTATGCGCGTCGCCCGTCACGCCTGGCTGTTCTCGTTCTTGCTGGCCCTGCCCGCCTCCGCTCAAACCGTCACCGACGGTCAATGGCTGCTGGAACGCGGCGACGGAGCGGATTTCGTCCGTCTCACGTTGCGCTACGGGACTCGGCCCGCGAACAGCAGCTGGACCAATGACGACGTGCCGCTGCGCCAGCTCGATGGCCTCGCCGCCGCAGCCTGGCAAGGGAGCGGTGTCGTGGTGCACTTCCGCATCGTCCGCGATGCCGGAACGCTGGCCTGTGACGGCTGGTTCGACCGCGGCAAGGGGTCAGGACATTTCGAGTACACGCCCAGCGCACAATTCGTGGCCGATCTGGCCCGCCGCGGTATCGGGGCGCCGACATCCAAACAGCAGTTCCAGATGACGATGGCGAACCTGGGGATCGATCTCGTCGACGAGCTGGCGCGGGAAGGATACGAGCGTCCCTCGGTGGACGACCTCACCCGCATGGCCACGCACGGCGTCGATCGCGCCTACCTGTTGTCGCTCGACAGCTCGCAGTACCACCTCGGCAACCCCGCGGCATTGATTCGGACGCGCGACCACGGCGTCG
>CAZXKN010000228.1:0-5076 GCA_964641815.1 uncultured Gemmatimonadaceae bacterium
GGCCACTTCCGGCCCCCGAAATGACCCGCGGATGACCGGGGCCTTTCGCGGACCGGCACCAGGTCGTAGTCTCACATGGTGACTCGTTCCATTTGCCGTCACGTCCTTTCACTGGTGCTGTACTGCACTGTCCCCGCAGCGGCACAGACCACGAGCGGGAAAGGCACCGTAGTGGGGTTCGTGGTCGCCACTCCCGGGAGTGCCCCGGTGTCCGGTGCTGCGGTGCAACTTGATACCACGGCGTGGCACACCGTCGCCGACTCGCAAGGGCGTTTCGAGTTGGACAGCGTCGAGCCCGGGATATACGTACTGCACATCAGAGCGATCGGCTACGACGAAGGCGCCTGGCGCGTCCGGGTTCACCCGGATCAGGTCACCACGCATTCCTTCTCCCTGGACCAGCAAGTCGTCGAGCTGCCCGGGGTCAGTGTGAACGGCCGTGTCCCGCTTTCGGCACGTCGATTCCTCGACTTCGACCGGCGCCGCCATACAGCGAACGGCGCATTCTTCACACAGGAAGACATCGAGAAGGCAAACCCGGCGGCGCTGGTCGATATCCTCGTCACCGTGAGGGGCGTACAACAAGTATGTCTGGTGAACGATTGCGTCGCGAAAATGGTGCGGTCGCCACCCGGGTGCTATCCGCAGTACTACCTCGATGGCATCGAGTCTACGGCGTACTTCGCCCGCCACACCCCGCCGCAGGACGTGAAAGGCATCGAGATCTATCGCGGGTCGTCCGAGGTGCCCGGAGAGTTCGGAGGAAGCAACTCGGCCTGCGGCGTCATCGCGATCTGGACCAAGTCCTCTCCGTAGTGCTGGCGCTCGGTCTCCTGGTGGGGTGCCGGCCAGCCACCACGAGCGAGCGCCCTCCCGCCGCAACCCCCAGCTGGCTGCTCGATCGCTGGGTCGAGGAATCGACCCTCGCCGCGCGTGCGAGCGTGCCCCACGATTTCCGCTTTGCCGAGCGCCGCGCGCAGAGCGGCATCACGTTCGTCAACCGCATCGTCGACGACGCGGGCAAGAGCTACAAAAAGGTCCACTACGATCACGGCACGGGACTGTGCGCCACGGATACCTATCTCTACTTTGTCACGCAGCGCGGCTCGAACGAGCTGTGGCGCAATCGCGGTGGCGGGAAGTTCGAGAACATCACCGACGCTGCCGGATTGCGGATGCCCGACGCCATCGCCGCCGCCTGCGCGTTCGCGGACATCGACAACGACGGGCTCCCCGATCTGTTCGTGACCACGGTGCGCCATGGCAATCACCTGTTCAAGAACATGGGGAGCGGACGGTTCTCGGACATCACGCAATCGGCAGGCCTCGGTTATGTCGGACATTCCTCGGGCGCCGTGTTCTTCGACTACGACGGCGACGGGCTGGTCGACCTCTTCGTCACCAACGTCGGTCGCTACACTAATGACTCGGTCGGCCCGGGAGGCTACTACATCGGCCTGCCGGATGCCTTTCACGGTCATACCCATCCCGACCGCGCGGAAGCCAGCATCCTGTATCACAACCTGGGCAACGACCGCTTCCAGGACGTCACCAAGGCGACGGGACTCGTCGACCTGAGCTGGAGCGGCGACGCCACGGTCATCGACGCGAACGACGACGGCCGGCCCGATCTCTTCGTGCTCGACATGCAGGGCACGAACCATCTGTGGCTCAACGACGGTGGCACGCACTTCCACGACGCCTCGGCGCAGTACTTCCCACGAACGCCGTGGGGCGCGATGGGGGTGAAAGCGTTCGACTTCAACGGGGACGGCCGCATCGACCTGTTCCTGACCGACATGCACGACGACATGTGGGTCAATATCCCCGCGGGGTTCTGGGACGTGGAAGAGAAGAAGGTCGACTCGGCCGAGGCGCCGCGCGATGTATTCCCGGGCGGCAAAGCGCCGTTCATCTTCGGTAACGCGTTGTATTCCAACCAGGGCGACGGGAGATTCCAGGAGGTCTCAGATTCCCTGGGCGTCGAGAACTACTGGCCCTGGGGGCCGAGCGTCGACGATATCAACGCCGACGGCTGGGACGACATCTTCATCGCCAGCAGCATGAATTTTCCGTTCCGCTACGGGGTCAATTCCCTGCTGCTGAACGAAGCAGGCCGCCACTTCCTCCCCAGCGAGTTCACCCTCGGCGTCGAGCCGCGGCCCAACGGCGACACCGCACAGGTTTGGTTCACTCTCGACTGCCAGGGAGCGGATCGCCCACTCCTGGTGTGCCGGGCGTGCGCCGAAGCCGGCGTGTCCATCGGCTGCCGCCGCGGAGCGGAGGGACATGATACGGTGATGGGTGCTCTGGGATCGCGCTCGGCGGTGCTGCTCGACATCGATGGCGACGGCGATCTCGACATCGTCACTAACGAGTTCAACGGACCGCCCCAGGTGCTGGTGAGCGATCTGGCACAGCGACACCACATCCATTGGCTGCAGGTGCGGCTGCGCGGCACGCATTCGAACCGCGACGGCCTCGGGGCACGGGTCACGGTGATTCTTCCCGGCGGACGGCGCGTGCTCAAGGTGATGGACGGCAAGTCCGGCTATCTGTCGCAGAGCGACCTGCCGCTGTACTTCGGGTTGGGCGAGGCCGACCACGCCGATTCCCTGAACGTGCGCTGGCCGACAGGAAAGCAGCAGACGGTCGCGGGGCCGCTGCCAAGCGGCCGGCCGGTCGAGGTTACCGAGCCGTAGCGAGCACGCCAGGGTCGGCGGCGTGCCAGATGAACTGCAGATCGGCGCTGGCGCGGGCAGCGGTCGACTGATCGCCGGCAGCGGTCGCGGCGCGGGCGAGACCGATCAGGGAGCGCGCGCGTTTCCGGGCGAGGCGCAACGCACGGGTGAACTCGACCTCGGCGTCCCGCGACCGGCCCGCCCGCACCAACACTTCGCCGAGCAGCTCGTGCGATGGCTTGACCGTCACGGGCGGGCCGAACTCGAAGGGCATCGCGTCCTCGCGCGCCCCCGCCTCACGCAGCAACGCGACTGCGCCATTCACGTCCCCACTCGCCTGCAACAGCGCCCCGCGCAGCTCCTTCTCGAGGATGTAGGGGACCGGATCTCCCTTCGGGAGAGGGGGAACCAAGGCCGCGATAGTCGCAAGTTGCCGCTCGGCGTTCGCGCGGTCACCGCGCTTCAACGCGCTGAAGCCCTGCAAGAATGCCCCGAGCGCCTTGTCGCGCGTGCGCATCCCCGAGAGATCGACATCGTTCCAGCCGAGGCAGGGGCTGTCCCACCGCTCGGTCGTGACGATGTAGTCGCCGCACATCTCGACCAGCAGCGCGGGAACGTTGCCGTGTCCCATCGCCATGTTGCGATGCACCAGCTCCAGGTGTCGCTGCGCCTCGCCGTACCGCCCCTGCTGCAGGTAGCCGTAGCCGAGCCAGTAGGTGTAATGCGTCGGCGTCCATGACGCGCGATCAGCTCCCGCGGCGATCTCATTCTGGGAGACGACATCGTCCCACATCCCCAGTGCCAGGAAAATGTGGGTCGTCATGTGGTGGGCATGCGGGGCGTCGGGGGCGATCGTCGCATAGGCGCGCGCGGCCGCCAGGCCGAGCCGCGCGTGGGCGGGATCGTCATAACAATGAATGAGCAGATGGGCGGCGCCGGGATGAGCGGGAGCCGCGCGGAATACCTGCTCGAGAATCCTGGCGGCCCGCAGGTAGGTCACCGTGTCGCGGTCACCCTGGTTGAGACCCAGGAGTGACGCCGCGTAGAACACTTTGGCATCGAGATCGGCCGGGAACCGGATCACCAACCGGCCCATGGCGCGCGAATAGGCGGTGTCCCGCGCCGCCTTCGAGCCTGTGCCGTAGAGTGCCTCGACGGCATCGAGATAGGCCTGCTCGCGCGCCGTCCTTGCCCTGGCACGCCGTGCCGCCGCGGTGGGGGCGAGCCGTTGCAACGCGGCTCGGCCCGCATTCACGTCCTGCTGATCCCAGACGGGGTGCGTGTACGTCAGGGCCTCGCCCCAATACGCCATCGCGAACCCCGGGTCGAGGCGCTCCGCCTCCTGGAACGCCGCCGCCGCGGGGCCGTACTCGAAGCTGTGCAGCAGCAGCACGCCGCGGATGAACGGGGCTTGAGCCGCCTGCGCTCCCGAATTGGGGAAGTCGATGGTCCCGAGATGCGGCGTCTGCGCCGCTGCCATCCGCACCAGCAACAGCGCCGCTCCCCCTGCGCCCACGTGTCTCATGGATGCGATTGCAACACCTCGGCGGCAACGTCCTTGTACACAGCGATTTGATGGCTGCGGAACGACAGTGAGGACGGCGCCGACGCGGTATTGATACGGATCGCCGTCGAACGGCGATTCGGCATGTGGCAATCGATGCACGCGGCCGTGGTCAGGCGCGCGCCGATCGAGTCCGCTCCGGGATGGTGCGTGACGTCGTGGCACTGCTGGCAGTGCGGCACGAACGCCGCCACGTCTCGTTGCACTTGATGGACGTCGTGACAGGTGCTGCAGGTCATGCCGGGACTCGACAGAAAGCACTTGGAGCGACGCAGCAGCGCCACCTGATTGCCGTGCACGTCGGGGACCACGTCCTTCCCCGCCTCGGGCGAGAGGAAGGCGTCGAGACTGTCGCCGGGACGAAACGAAAACGCGGGCCGCTTCTCGTCCCGCCCCCCCGAATGGCACAGCGCGCAGACGTCGACCTGCCGGTCGCGCGTCGCCGTCCGGGGGTTGAAGATGAATCGCGCCGTCGAGTCCTCAGGGTGGGCGGCCTGATACGCGATGTGCTTGCGGGCGTCGCCGTGACATTTCTGGCATTGGACGCCGAGCACGTAGTTTTCCGAGTAGCGACGCACGCGGCGATCGGCCGCCATCGTGAACGACGTGGCGTGGCACTCGAGGCAGCGCGGCTCGATGATCCGGTTGAAATCGACCTGGCCGTCCGCGTACCCGGGACTGTTGATCCAACGCCGCACGCCCGTCAGGTACGACACCGGCAGCTCGAACAGGAGCCCATTTCTCCAGTACAGGTACGATTGCCCGCGGCGCCCCGATCCGACGACGAGATCGATCCGCTCGGTACGGGCGCCGCGGGTCGTGGAGTCCCAC
>CAZXKN010000229.1:0-2873 GCA_964641815.1 uncultured Gemmatimonadaceae bacterium
AGCGTGGGGTCGTCGTATACCGGCGGCCCGCCGCCCCCGCACGCGATGACGATATCGCCGTCCTGTACCAGCGCCCGCACCATCGCGCGCTCCACGATGGCGACCGGACGCGGGCTGGGCGCGAGGCGCCGCCACCGTCCCGGCTTGTCCTCGCGCACCGGGATGCCGCGCGCCTGGAGGCGGGCGATGCCGGCCTGGTCCAGGGCATTGCCGATCGGCTTCACCGGCACGCGCAGCTGGGGGTCCGAGGCATCGCACAGCGTCTGCGTGATCAGCGTGACGACGGTGCGCTCCACCCCGGCGCGCGCCAGCGCGTTCTGGAGCGACTGCTGGAACATGTAGCCCATCCACCCCGCCGTCGCCGCGACCAGCACACCGAGCGGCAGCGGCTCCAACCGGTCGGCGGCCAGCTCGTTGCGGGCCAGCTCGTCGCCCACCTGTGGGCCGTTGCCGTGCACCAACGCGATGTGCCACCCCGCGCGCGCCAGATCCACGATGGGCGCAAGACTCTCGCGCGTATGCCGAAACTGGTTCGTGATCGTGGGGCGCTCCGACCCGGGAGCCACTGCGTTTCCCCCCAGGGCGACGACGATCGTTCCCACTGCAGCGGTCGACACGGGCGCGATATCTAGTGCTCTCCTGACGGTGAGACAAGTTGGTTTCTCCGGAGGCGGACGAGGGCGGTAGAGGGCGGTAGAGGTTAACCTCGTCCGTCTTCTGCCGCCTTCTACCGTCCCTTTTCCGTCATGGTCAGTGCACGGGTGGAGTCGGAGCCAGTGCGCGCCGCCGCGCACCCAGCAGATCGCCCAGCTGCCGGTACACCTGGCCGAAGCGCTCGAAATCGCGGGACACCAGCGCCGAATCGAGCTGGCTGAACAGGTGCTGCGCCAGCGTCCAGCGACTGGCCATCGTCGTGTCCACGCCGCCGGGCGGGCCGGCGAGCGTCAGCTCGCGCAGCGCGGCACTGATGCTCGTGCCTTCCCCGCTGCGGTTGCCCCAGGTGAGAAACACGTGCTCGATGCGCGGCGGCTCGTTGCGCACGGCGATGAAGCGCGCCTGCGACGACGCGAGGTGGCCGCCCGCGATCCAGATCCGCAGCGGCCCGGGCTGCGTGTCGGTACTGCCGACGAGCAGCTGCGGCGGCGGGTCGTTGGGCGGCGCGATCATCGACCACAGCTCGGGGCCGCGGTCGCCGAAACGGCCCAGCATCAGGAGCTGCAGCCGCGTCGCTCCCCCCGAGCTGTTCGTGAACCCCTGCACCAGCCACGGGGTCGCGTCGCCCGGCAGCAGCAGATCGGTCGGGTCGTGCGGCGCCACCTGCCAGTTCTCCGAATCGGGGGCGGCAGCGAGGATGCGCTTGGCCGCGAGGGTGAAGCTCGCCAGCGGAAACTGCAGCGAGGTCACGAGCGCCAGCGGCGCGCTGTCGGCAGGCTCGATCAGCGGCTTGAAGATCCGGGCCCACGCCGTGGAGACCGAGTCGGCGCCGGGGAGCAGCCAGAAGCGCGTCTCCCCCGTCGTGGCGCGCATCGCCCCGACGATCCCGGCCCGCAGCAGGCGCATCGGCCCGTCGGGAGTGTCGACCGACGCGACCAGCGGAAACGTTTCCGCGGAGACGTACCCCACGGCGCGCCACCACAGGGATCCGTCGACCAGCACCGGCTCGGCGTCGGCGAAGCGGGCGAACGGCGCCAGCAGCGCGAACCGCTCGTCCGGGGTGCGGCGCCATTGCAGCTGCTCCGCGTCGGTCGTCTGGCGGGCGATCTCGGGACTTTGCAGCACCCACGCGAGGGCGATGCGCCGCCAGGTGCCCGTGAGCGGAATCCCCGATGCAGGGAGCGCGCCGCCCGTCACGGCATACTGGCCGAATCCTCCTCCGAACCACTCCAGCGAGTCGCGCACGTCGAGCGGCGTTGGAACGAGGGCGCCGCTGTCCGTCTCGGCGAGTCCGAGGGGGGCGCCGGCAGCAGTGCGTGTCCCGCGATGCACCTGGTCCCAGGTCGGAGGCGGCTGTTGCGACGAGAGCGCGGTGTCGTTCGGCGCGCGCGCCACGACCCAGAGCGGCGTTCCCTGGGCGGCGCGCGAGAGCTGCACGCCGGCGACCGTCTCTCCCGATCCCAGCCGGCCACGCGCCACGGCGGCGACCCACTTTGCACTCCATAGCGGCTCGGCGGCGACGAACGCCCCCATCGTGGGAAACTCCGGGCTATCCGAGCGCAGGTGCTGGTTGGCTCCGAAGGCCATCTCCTCGAACGCCCGGCGATCCTGCGGGATCTGCGGGTACAGCTCCTCCGGGTTGCGCCGGCTGACCGAGGGCAGAATGCCGTACACCAGCAGCAGCGCGAGCCCCACGACGACCCACCCCGTGACCGGCCAGCGCGGCCGGTCCCACCAGATCCAGGCGATGCTCAATGCTCCCGCGAGTCCCGCCGCGGCGACGATGAACCGGGAGCCCGGCACACGCAGCGACAATAGCGACGTGGTGAGCGTACCGTGCAACCCGGCCACCACTTCGGCGGGATCGAGCAGCGCACCCCACAGAATCGCCGCTGCGACGCCGGCGGCCAGCACGCCGAGGTGCGCGCGGGCGTGCGGACTCGCGACCAGCCGGCCGCGGTGCCAGCGCAGCGACCCGATGCCGAGGTAGAGGAAGCCGCACAGCACAGCCGCGGTCAGGGTCGAGATCAGCAGGAACTGCTCGCGCTCGATCGCCCAGGGCAGCTGCTGCGCGTAGAACCCCGCGTCCAGGTGCAGGATGGGATCGACGTGGCCGAACAGCACCGCTGTGGGGGCGTTGGCCAGGAACGCTTCGCGCCACCAG
This sequence comes from uncultured Gemmatimonadaceae bacterium, assembly GCA_964641815.1. Lineage (GTDB taxonomy): Bacteria > Gemmatimonadota > Gemmatimonadetes > Gemmatimonadales > GWC2-71-9 > DASTHG01. Next base: position 2,819 of record CAZXKN010000229.1, read on the forward strand.
TCGCCGGTGCCCCAGGACAGCCCGAGGCCGAAGACGACGCCGATCAGGATGGCGA
>CAZXKN010000230.1:0-4267 GCA_964641815.1 uncultured Gemmatimonadaceae bacterium
CTGCAGGTGATCGCGTCGGAAGACCACTCGACCCCCGTCGTGGCCGTCGATATCTGGTACAACACCGGCTCGCGCAACGAGCGGATCGGCCGGTCGGGATTCGCCCATCTGTTCGAGCACATGATGTTCCAGGGCTCCGCCCACGTGAAAAAGACGGAACACTTCCAGCTCGTGGAGCGGGCGGGGGGGGAGGAGAACGGCAGCACGCAGGAGGACCGCACGAACTATTACGACGTCGTGCCGTCCAACCGCCTCAACCTCGTGCTGTGGCTCGAGGCCGACCGCATGCGCTCGCTCGCCATCACGCAGGAGAACTTCGAGAACCAGCGCGAAACGGTGAAAGAGGAGCGCCGGCTGCGCGTCGACAACCAGCCCTACAGCCGGGCATTCGTCGACGGGCTGACCCTGCCCTACGACAGCACCGCCTGCTTCGCCTACGCGCATTCGACGATCGGCGATATGGCGGACTTGAACGCCGCCAAGCTGCCGGACGTGCAGGAGTTCTTCAATACCTACTACGCTCCCAACAATGCGCGGCTCGTGGTCGCGGGCGACTTCAACCCCACGGAGCTGCGCCGTCTCATCAATCAGTATTTCGCCGACATTCCGCGGCACGCGCCGCCGCCGGCCGTGACGTGCGACTACAAGCTCAATCCCGGACTGATCCGGCGCGAATTCGCCGACTCGCACGCCAATCTGCCGGCAGTCGTGCGGCTCTACCGCGTGCCACCGCACAACGACCCCGATACTCCGGCGCTCGAGCTGATGAACATCATCCTCGGCCAGGGCGAAAGCTCGCGGCTCAACGTGACGATCGTGCGGCGCTCCCAAGCCGCGCTTGCGGCCGGCGCCGGCGCCACGGCGACGCACCGCGGTCCCGGGACGATGTTCGCCTTCGGGATCGCGAACCAGGGCGTCGGCATCGACCACGTCGACAGCCTGCTCGCCGCCCAGATCGACACGCTGCGCACCAGCGGCGTCACCGCGGAGGAGCTGACAAAAGCGAAGAACACGTTCCGTGCCGGGTTCATCCAGAACCGCGAGAGCTCGCTCAGCCGGGCGGAAGAGCTGCAGCACTACGCGATGTTCCACGACAACCTCGCCGAAATCAACTCGGACCTGGACAAATTCATGGCCGTGACCAACGACGACATCCGGCGGGTCGCAGGGAAATACCTCGATTCCGCGAACGCCGTGATCCTGATCATCAAGCCGGCGGGAGGCTCGCAATGACAGCGTTCGGTCGCACCCTGATCGGCATCGTGGCGGTATTGTCCGCCCGACCGGCGGACCGCCTGTCCGCCCAAGATTCCTTCCCTCCCAAGCCCCCGCCACCGGGGCCGTTGGCACCGGTGCGGTTTCCGCCATTCCAGCAGGTGATGTTACCGAACGGTATGACGCTGTTGCTCGTCGAGAACCACGAGCAGCCTGTGCTGTCGGTGAACCTCAGTTTCCCCGCCGGATCGATCTACGATCCCGCCGGAAAGGAAGGCACTGCCGAGCTGGTGGCAACGCTCTTGACCAAGGGCACACCGACGCGCACGGCGGACCAGCTGGCGGCGACGATCGAGGGTGTGGGCGGCAGCCTCGGTGCGTCTTCCGGCAACGACTTCCTCACCGTGTCCGCCGGCGTGCTGAGCGATCACGCCGGACTCGCGTTCGATCTGCTCGGTGACGTGGTGCGGCGTGCCACCTTCCCGACCGACGAGCTGGAGCTGGCGCGCACTCAGGCGCTGTCGTCGCTCGCGCTGTCGCTGTCGCAGCCCGGCACCGTGGCCGATCGCTTCTTCCAGCGCGAGATCTACGGCCGCCATCCATACGGCCGCAGTCCGACCGAAGCGTCCTACAAGGCGATTACGCAGGCAAACGTGAAGGCGTTCGCGGCCAGCCGGCTGCGGCCGGGCGGCGCGCTGCTCGTGATCGCGGGAGATGCCACACTCGCACAGGCGCGGGCACTCGCCACGAAAGCGTTCGGCAGCTGGACCGGGACGCCGGCGGTGGTCGTATCTCCCGCTGTCCCGGCTCCCAAGGCGGCGACCGACATCCTGCTCGTGCACCGTCCCGCGTCCGTCCAGGCCAATATCGTGCTCGGCAACACGACCTTCGGCCCGACCGATCCCTCGTTCTATGCCGCCCGACTGGCCACGCAAACCCTGGGCGGCGGCGCCGACGCCCGTCTGTTTCTGATTCTGCGGGAGCAAAAGAGCTGGACCTACGGCTCCTACGCGGAGCTCGACCGCCACCGCGGCATGGGCAGCTGGAGCGCGACGTTCGAGGGTCGCACCGAGGTGGCCGACAGCGCGCTGCGCGAGATGCTGCACCAGGTCGACCGCATCCGCACCGAGCTGATCCCTGACAGCGAGTTCAACAATGTGAAGGGCCGGCTCATCGGATCGTTCCCATTGACGATCGAGACGCCCGATCAGGTTGCCTCGGCGGTGGCCAATGCGCGGCTGCTCGGCTTGGGGAGCGACTACGTGCGGTTGTATCGCGAGCGTCTCAGCGCGGTGACGGCGCTCCAGGCGCGGACGGCCGCGGCCCGGACATACCGGCGTAATGGCCTCAGCATCATCGTCGTGGGTGACGGGGAGCAGCTCTACGACCGCCTCAAGGCGATCGCTCCGGTGCGCATGGTCGACGTGGACGGCAAGCCGCTCAACGCCGCCGACCTGCACCCCAAGACGGAGGCACCCGCGCTCGATCGCGCGCAAGTCGTCACCCGGGCCGACAGCTTCGAGGTTCTGGTCCAGGGCAACGCCATGGGCGGCATGACGGGCTCGACCACCGCAACCGCGGACTCGGTCACGTATAGCGAGCGGACCAGCATCGCCGGCGGGGCGCTGCAGCAGAACACCATGGTCCGGTTCAACCCCGCCGACCTGACGGTCAGCCAGGTGGACCAGACCGGCAGCACGCAGGGGCAACCGACCGATATTCACATCACCTACGGCGGCGGGCGGGTGAAGGGCAAAGCCACGACGCCGCAGCAGAACGGGCCGCCGCAGACGATCCAGATCGATACCGCGATCGCGGCCGGGACGTACGACGACAACGCGCTCGCCGTCGTCTTCCCGGCGCTCCCCCTCGCTGCCGGCCGGACATTCAATCTCAGTGTCTTCGAGTCGGGTAAGGGACAAGTCAAGCTGGTTCAGGTGAAGGTCTCCGATGGCGGCTCGGTGATCGTGCCGGCGGGGAGCTTCGATTCGTTCAAACTCGACGTGACCGGCGGCCAGGTGCCGACGACCTTTTACGTGAGCAAGGCCAGCCCTCGCCGCATCGTGAAGATCGAGTTCGTCGGTGCGCCGTTCATCTTCCAGCTGGTGAAGTAGCCCAAAGGAGAGTGCGATGCCACACACGTCGTGGGCGTTAGCCGCTTCCCTTTCTCTCGTCGCCGCGTGCGCCAGCGGCCAGGCCCGCCCGGCAGCACAGGCCCCGGCGCCCGCTGCGGCGGCGGAGTCGTCGAGCGTCAACCGGGCGCAGTATCCGTCGACCTATCACCGGCACGCCAATCCGCCGGTGCTGATCCGCGATGCCACCATCATGACCGCGACCGGGCAGGTGATCGCGCACGGATCGATTCTGCTGCGCGACGGTCGCATCGCGGCGGTGGGGGCCACGGTCACCGCGCCCGCCGACGCCGTGGTGGTGGACGGCAGCGGCAAGTTCGTCACCCCAGGGATCATCGACGATCACTCGCACCTCGGCGTCTACGCGGCTCCCGGGACCGACGCCGAGTCGGACGGCAACGAGGCGACGAACCCCGTCACCGCCGAGGTCTGGGCCGAGCACTCGTTCTGGCCGCAGGATCCGCAGATTCCGCTCGCGATCGCCGGCGGCATCACGACGATCCAGGCGCTCCCCGGCTCGGCGAATCTGATCGGCGGCCGCAGCGCCACGCTGAAGCTGATCCCCGCCCGCACCGTGCAGGAGATGAAGTTTCCCGGCGCGCCCTACGGCCTGAAGATGGCGTGCGGCGAGAATCCCAAACGGGTGTATCGCAATCGCGGGCCGTCGACCCGTATGGGCAACATGGCGGGTTACCGCGCCGCGTTCATTCAGGCGGAGGGCTACCGGGAGAAGTGGGACAAGTGGAATCGCACGCACCAGGGAGACCCGCCGGCGCGTGATCTGAAGCTCGAGACGCTCGCCGAGGTGCTGCGCGGCAACATGTACGTCCAGGTGCACTGCTATCGCGCGGACGAGATGGCGCAGATGCTCGATCTCGCGCGGGAGTTTGGATTCCGCATTCGCGCGTTCCATCACGCCG
>CAZXKN010000231.1:0-18389 GCA_964641815.1 uncultured Gemmatimonadaceae bacterium
CGCGCCGCTCTCCGCCGAGATCGCGAAGTTCTTTTTCAGTGCCGGGCTGCCCGTGCTCGAGGGCTATGGCCTCACCGAGACGTCACCGGTGCTCACACTGAATCCCCTGGACCGCCCCAGGATCGGGACGGTGGGGATCACCTTTCCGGACGTGCAGCTGAAGATCGCCGCCGACGGCGAGATCCTCGCCAAGGGGCCGAACGTGATGAAGGGCTATTACAACAAGCCCGAGGCCACCGCCGAGGCGATCGATGCCGAGGGGTGGTTCCACACCGGCGACATCGGCGAGATCGACAGTGACGGTTATCTCAAGATCACCGACCGCAAGAAGGACCTGATCAAGACGGCGGGCGGGAAGTTCATCGCCCCGCAGCCGATCGAGAACCAGGTGAAGCTCAACAAGTTCGTCGCCAACGCCGTGCTGCTCGGCGACACGCGCAAGTTCGCGATCCTGCTCGTCGTGCCGAACTTCGATACGCTGGAGCCGTGGGCCACGGTTCAGGGGCTCGGCGACCTGTCGCGGCGCGAGCTGATCGGCCATCAGCTGGTGCAGGAGAAGATCAACACCGAAGTGCAGGGCATGTTGACCGACGTCGCCCGCTACGAGCGGCCCAAGCGAATCGTGTTACTGGAGAAGGATTTCACGATCGAATCGGGAGAGCTGACCCCGACACTCAAAGTGAAGCGCCGCGTGGTGGAGAAGAACTACGCAGCGGCGATCGATGCGGCGTACGCCGAGGCGGAGCGGGAGTCCGGCGGCGTGCCGGTGCACGAGTAGCGCGTTACTGCTTTTCTCCGACCCAGAGCCCCTGCCCCACCGCCAGCTGCTGCACGCTCTCCGGCAGCGTCGGCTGCTCGGATTCGATGACGAGACGTCGCCCGTGGAGCAGCACCCGGGCCGCCTCGCCCACCCACGCCGTTCGTGCCAGCTCCGCTCCGACCACCGCGCCGCGCGCCATGGCGCCGCGCAGCGGGATCACCTGGTCGGTCTGGAGCAGGCTCATGACCGGGAGCTGCTCGATATCCGCGGGGGCATTGATCGCGATGAAATGGATGCCGCCCATGAGACTCGCGAGACTGTCGGCGTGCCGCGCCGCGGAGCCGACGAGCACGACGTAGCCGCCGGGACCGCCGAGGTCGAGCAGCGCCTGCAGCGACTGAGCGTCGACCGGGGTGGTCGGCTGCACCGGAGTGCGCCGCACGGCGCGCAGCTGGCGCTCGCCCGTGATCACTTCGGTGAAGTCCACGATGCCGTCGATGATTTCGAATTCGCGGTGACAGACCGGACAGCCGACGACGCCGAGGTTCACCATGCGGCCGTTCATCTCGCTCGTCGAGAGGACGAGGAACTCCTCGCGATGATCTTCGGGGCAGCGCAGCATCTCGGTGAGCTCGATATGCATTGGCGGCGCTTTCAGCTGTCAGCTATCAGCAGGACAGTCTAGGGCCGAAATTCCACCCACGTCAACTTACCGGCTTTGACTTCGATCCGCCGGTAGACCTTCTTCCCGTCGATTCCGACGCCCAGCGTATACGTCCCGGGTGGGACGTCGCCGATGGCGAAGTGCTCCTGGTAAACGGGATCGCTGTGATTGCGCGGGCCGTAGGTCTCGATGAACGAGAAGGGGGTTTCCTGCGGCTCGGGCTTTACCAGGCCGTAGATGTGGGCCTGCGGCACCGGTTGGCCCTTCCCGTCCCACACCTGTCCCGCCACGACGCCGGTGCCGGGCAGCGGCTCGATCCAGAGCTCGGGGTTGCGGTTGAACGGCGGGTAGCGCACATCGGCGGCGACGATCTTGCTCGTGTCGGTGCTCGGCGCGACGTGCACTTCGAGGTGCAGGTGGTCGTTCGTGGCGCGGCCGGTATTGCCCACGAGGGCGATGACGTCGCCCGCCTTCACCTTCTGGCCGACCGTCACGAGCAATTTCGAGTTGTGATAGTAGACCGAGAACACGTAACTGCGTTGTCCGTCGTCGGTTTTCAGTTGTCGATCGTGGCGGATCGCAATCGTGTTCGATCCGGCTTCGGCGAGTCCGGCGTACACCACGACGCCGTCGCCGATCGCGTGGACCTGTGTACCGTCAGGATTGTTGAACTCGACCCCTTGATGAGGCTGGAAATTGCCGCCCATCGTCGAGCCGAAGCGGTAGGTCTGGTCGATGTAGGGCTGGTCGGTCAACGCAATGGGCCGTCGGAACCACGTGTGGCGGAGCCCGCGAATCGAAGCGAGGGGTGCATCGGACTCGGGAGCCGCCAGTCTCGGCGCCTCGGGGAGCAGCCCCACGACGTCCGGGCCATTGATGCGCTTCCACCCGCCGAATCCTCTTCCTAACAAGAATGGTCCGTCCTCGGTCCACACCCACAGCTCTCTTTTCTCAGACACTGCCAATCTCCGTGCGCGGTTTACGCATCCTTTCCCCCCACAGGGCACAGGCGCAAAGCCTTCATGCCACGTACGCCCGCCATCAGGCGAATGCGCGATTCCCCGCAGGTCGCTGATCCACATGTAGTTGTCGGGGTCGTCGGCGGCACCCAGGGCGATCGCCAGCACGTACTGATTCTGGATCACCCCCATGACGGAGTCGGTCGCCGTGGCGGCGCCGGCGAGGTCCGTGATCACGCGCCACGTCTTGCCATCGTCCCACGTGACCTTGATCCCGTCCGCCGTGGCGATGTAGACGGTGTCGCCGCGCGTGACGATGCCGTTCGGTGCCACGTACTGCCATTCGGGGCCGAGCTGGCGCAGCTCCCAGTTCTTCCACGTCCTGCCGCCGTCGACCGAAACGCCCCAGCCATTGCCGACGGTGCCGTACCAGACCTCGCCCTGCCGCCCGAACCCGAACGCGTGCACGAAGTCCCATGAGATCGCATGCTGTGCCGTATCGGACGACGACTGGATGTGTTCCCAGCTCGTCGCCCTGGGCCGCAGCACGAAGATCCCCTGCCCGTACGTTCCCACCCAGATCGACGAATCCAGTCCGCGCGCCAGCGCGAGCACGTGCACGCCCCACCCGCTCGAGTCCGGCAATGGCGGAATGCCTTGCGCCCCGACTGACCGCGCACCAAGCACGAGGCCCCCGAGCAGGAACAGCCGATAGCTGACAGCCGATAGCTGAAAGCGCATTCAGCCTCTCGCTTTGTCTATGGTCGGCATCATCTGGATTTCCGTCACGTCGACGCGCGCGGCCCGGGTCACCGCCCATAACACCGCATCCGCGACATCCTCGACGCGCATCATGACGCTGCGTCCCGCGGCGTCCGGACGCAGCTCCGGGTCCACACCGTCCCACATCTCCGTGTCCACGCGTCCCGGGGAGATGAGCGTGGTCCGCACACCCGTCCGTGCGACTTCGACCGCGATCACTTCGTGCAGGCCGCGCACCCCGTGCTTGCTGGCGCCGTAGGCGGTGTTCCCGGGATAGGCGATCCGGTCGGACGAGGAGCCGATGGTGACGAGATGGCCGCTGCCGCGCTGCACCATGTCGGGGACCAGCGCGTGCGCGATGAGAAACGGCCCGGTGAGGTTGGTCGCGATCGATTGCTCGAACTCCGCCGGAGACGTCTCGGCGAGCGACTTGATGATGAACAGCCCGGCGTTGCTCACCACGATGTCGGGGACGCCGAGCTCGGCCTTCACCGTTTTCACGGCGCGCCCCACATCGTCGGCCTGGGTCACGTCGCAGCGCAGCGTCGTCTCGCGCTCTCCCGAGCCGTCCTGCAGCGACCGCGCCAGCCGGACCACGTGGGCCCCCGCCGCCCGCAGCTCATCGGCGACGGCGAGCCCGATTCCCCGCGACGCCCCGGTGACGAGCGCCACCGATCCGGCGAGCGGGGGTGTGCTCACAACAGCCGCGCGCCGCCGCCGTGCACCAGCCGGAGAAACTCGTCGCGCGTCCGCGCGTCGGAGCGGAAGGTGCCGCGCAGCGCGGAGGTGATCGTCTTGGAGTTCTGCTTCTCCACTCCGCGCATCATCATGCAGAGGTGGTACGCCTCGATCACCACACCGACGCCGAGCGGCGCCAGCACCGTGCACAACGCGTCAGCCACCTGGTCGGTGAGCCGCTCCTGCACCTGCAACCGGCGCGCGAACACCTCGACCACGCGCGGAATCTTCGACAACCCGACGATCTTGCCGTCCGGCAGATAGGCGACGTGCGCCCGGCCGAAGAACGGCAGCAGGTGGTGCTCACACAGCGAATAGATCTCGATATCCCGCACGAGAATCATGTTCTCGTGCTTCTCCTCGAACACGGCGTCGCCGATGACGTCTTCGACCGACATCTGATAGCCGCGCGTCAGCCATTGCAGCGAGAGGGCGACGCGGGCCGGCGTCTTCTGCAGGCCTTCCCGCTCCGGGTTCTCTCCCAGCAGCCCGAGCATCTCGTGCACCAGCTGCTCGAAGCGCCCGGCGTCCGGCGGCTCGATGTGGTCCTCGTGAAAACTGTGCAGGCTCGCCGACTTGATCTGGTCCCGTCCCATTCCTGGCTCCCGTCGTAGTCGACGTAGTGACGCTCCGTCTCCCACAGCCGGATGCGTGCGTTGTATCTTCGCCCGGTGCGTTTCCTAAAGCTACTCGCCGCCGTCTCCCAGGCGGGAGCCTCGGCGCTGTCGGCGCTGTGGACCTTCCCCAGCATCCTCCTCTCTGCGTTCCTCGTGGCGTGGGGGGCCGAGGCCGCGCAGTTCCTGATGTCCCAGGGACTGGCGCTGGCGATCCTCGCCTGGCTGCAGACGCTCCCCGAGTTCGCCGTCGAGGCGGTGATCGCCTGGGAGGCGGGGGGCGATCCCGTGCGTGCGCATCTCGCGATCGCGAACCTCACCGGCGCGATCCGGCTGCTGCTGGGCCTCGGCTGGCCGGCGATCTACTTCGTGTTCGTCGCCGCCGGGCGACAGCGCGCCGAACAGCGCTGGCCGGTGATCCGGCTCGAGCACGAGCATGCCGTCGAAGTCGTGGGCCTCGTTCCGCCATTACTCTACTTTCTCGTCATCCTGTGGAAGCAGTGGATCGGCTGGATCGATGCCGTCGTCCTGATCACCTTGTACGCGATCTACCTCTGGGTGCTGATGCGCAATCCGCCGAAACAGGAAGAAGAGCTGTCCGATGCGCCGGCGGTGTCCCGTTGGGCCTACCACCAGCGCGGGTGGCGGCAGAAGGCGGCGATCGGGGGCCTGTTCGTGCTCGGCGGAGCGCTGCTCTATCTGACGGCCCACCCGTTCCTCGAGTCGATGCTGGCCGTCGCCGGCCTGCTCGGCATCGGCCAATTCTTCCTGGTGCAGTGGGTGGCGCCGTTCCTGTCGGAGTTCCCCGAGTTCGTGTCGACGATCAACTGGGCGCGCCGGGTGACGCGCGCGCCGATGGCGTTGATGAACATCGTCTCGAGCAACATCAACCAGTGGACGATCCTCGCCGCGATGATCCCGCTGGTATACGGCTTCTCGCATCTGCACCACTTCGGCACCTGGTCCGATTTCCATTTCGACGCGCCGCAACAGATCGAAATCCTGTTGACGCTGCTCCAGACGCTGCTCGGCGTGCTGCTGCTCGCGAACATGGAGTTCGACCGGCTCGACGCCAGCGCGCTGCTCGTCCTGTGGTTGATTCAATTCATCGTGCCGCACCTGCGCGAGGAAGTGTCGGTCGTCTACGGCCTGTGGATCGTGGTGCTGCTGGGGCAGTTCGTGCTGGGGAAGAAGAAGTTCCTGGTGTGGAGGTACTTCCTGGAGACGGTGCGGAAGAATTGAGGGTAGTGGACGAGCGTGGAGGTTGGTGAAAGTCGGTGGAGGTACCTCCCCACCCTTCACCATCCTCCACCAACCTCCATCACCTCGCATCAACAAACCGGCCGGTATCGCTTGCGCGATGCCGGCCGATTCATGGTACCACAGGAACGGAGAGGATTATTGAAGCCCGAAAGTAATAGCTGGTCCCTCACCAGGGCTTCTGTCTTCCCCCTCACAGGGGCATGACATCGGTCGCAGTATCTGGGTCCACAATCGAGCATGTTGGCTCAATAATTGGACTCCCCGCTCCTGGACCTACAATACTAGTTCGCTTCGGATCGTCAAGAGAAGTTGCGCCGAAGTTTCCGACAAGGCATCCTCATAGTGACTCGAATCACGGACGGAACGAACCGCACATGAATCTCACGCTGTTGGGCGCTGTCGTGATGCTGCTCACGTGGATCGCCCTCGTGTTCGTGGTGCAGGAGCCGTCGGGCTGGATTCACCTGTTGTATGCGGGAGCGGTGTTGTTGTTCGCGCGCCGCATTCTGCTCGGGCCTCCGCAGTCGTTCGTCTCCTGACCCTGGCGGCGCGCCGCGCCACGTCGTACGTTGACGGCAGCATGCTCATCGTCAAGCGCTGGGATGCCGCCGACGGCCCGTTGCAGCTCTCCGCCCTGCGGCGCGAGTTGCAGCAGGAGGGGCTGAATACCGCCTGGTGGTCGGAAGTGCCCGGGGTGCGCGTCGAAGAGCACGAGCATCCGTTTCCGGAATCCCGTTGGGTCCTCTCGGGCTACCTGCGCGTGTACGTCCGTGACGAAGTCATCGACCTCGGCCCCGGTGAGCGCCTCGATTTGCCGCCGGGGACGAGGCACGGGTTCGAAGTCATCGGTCTGGAGCCGGCAGTGTTCGTCACGGGATCGACGCAGCCCGTGCCGGTGACGTCCGAGGAGCGCCCGCCTTCTTAGAACCACACCAGCGCGATCACCCCCCAGGCAATCGTCACGATCGTCACCGGAATCCCCACGCGGGCATATTCCCAGAAGCCGATCCTGATGCCCTTCGCCTCCGCCTTCTCCGCAACGATCAAGTTCGCCACCGAGCCGATCAGGAAGAGATTGCCGGCGAACGTCGAGCTCATCGCCACGATGCGCCACGCGAGCGATGGATCGGGCAGCTGCGGCACCGTCGTCCGCCAGAGCATCACAGCGGGGACGTTGGAAATCAGGTTGGACAGTGTCACCATCACGCCGCTCACCCCCCAGGCGAGTCCCCAGCGCGACTGACCGCTGATCAGCGCAAGGGCGCGGTGATCGACCCAGTCCACCGCGCCCGTGGCCTGGAATCCGCGCATCACAACGAACAACGACGCGAAGAACAGCAACAACGACCACTCCACGCGATCGATCGCGTAGGCGGGGTCGCGCTGCGCGACCAGCACCATGAGCGCCCCTGCGGCGATCGCCACGCCGGGGAGCGACCACCCGGCGAGCCAGCCGATCACCGCGACTCCGAACATCGCGAGTCCTTTGGTGACGAGCGGCCGATCGATGGCAATCGGTGCCGCGTCGAATCGCTCCGGAAACCGACCCCCGAGCTCGGAGCGGAAGATCCAGCGCAGCGCACCGTATGTGATCGCGAGGCCTCCGGCAGCCACGGGCAGCATGTGCACCAGAAATCCCCCGAAGCTCGACCCGCTCCAGATCCCGACGAGCATGTTCTGCGGGTTGCCGGTCACCGACAGCACCGAGCCGACGTTCGCACCCATCGCGAGTCCCAGGAGATATGGCGTCGGGCGCACGCGGACGGCCGAGAGCGCGAGCAGCAACACCGGGGTGACGACGAGGCACACCGTGTCGTTGACGAACAGCGCGGACAGCAGGCCGCCGCCGATCACGACGGCGGCGAGGAGCCGAGCCGGCGTCTGTACCCGCCGCAGCACACTCTGCGCCGCCCACTCGAAGAAGTGACCGACCTCGAGGTAGCCGACGATCAGCATCAGCCCGAGCAGAAACACGATGACGTCGAGGTCGATGGCGGCGTAGGCCTGCGCGGGCGTGAGGACTCCGGCGGCGACCATCGCGACCGCGCCGAGCAGCCCCGCGGCCGGCCGGTTCAGATGCACGAACGGCAGCCGCTGCACCGCGATCAACACGTAGGTCGCGGCGAAGATGACCAGCCCGGCGGTCAGATTTCCCAGTTGGAGAAGAGCACGCCTTCCGGAACGGGACGCTCCGGATACCCCTCGAGGTGCATGCGCAGGTCGGTCCAGCGCACCTGATAGCCGCGCGCCATGAGGGTGCGGAACGCGCCCTCGAAGCGGCTCTGGCAGCGGATCGCGATGCGGCGCAGGCCGGCATGCGCGGCGCACGCTTCGACCGCTCCGAGCACGCGCTCGAAGGCATCGGCGTCGCGCGCAACAAGCTTCAGGACGCGCAGCTCGTCGGTGGAGCGCTCCGCCGCGAGCGACGCCGTATGCCACAGCGCGTACGCGGCGAGCCCTCCCGAACCGGAGACGAGCACGGTGTCGCCCAACCCGAGCTGCGCCGTGAGCTCGATTTCGCGCGTGAAGTCGTAGCCCGGGGCGAGCGACTCGGCAAAAGTCCGGGCGGTCGCGAGCGTCTCGGCGCGCACCACCCCGTCGAGCCGCGAGAGCAGCGCGGGGACGGCGCCACCGCGGCGCCGCACCGCCAGCTCGCGCGTCATCGTGAGGGTGAGGTGACCGGGGACGAATCCCAGACGGGCGTAGAAGCCGATGTTCTCGACGGTGCGCGGCATCGTCTCGAGGCCCAGCGTCGTGACGCCGCGGTCCAGCAGCCAGTCGGTGGCGGCCCGCACGATCGTCTTGCCGATCCCGGAGCCCTGACGATCGACGCGCACGGCGAGCGGCCCCATCCACCCCTCACAGCCACAGCGGTGCGCCACGTTGAAGGCGACGAGCCGGCCGTCCTCGTCGCGCCACACCATCGCGCCGTCGCCCGCGTCGCGCAGCGCGTAGGTCCACACGCGGGGATTGAGCGGCGGGACGCGGACGCCGACGAGTCCGTCGCGGCGGTAGCGGTCGGTGAAGGCTTCGGCGAACAGGCGGTTGAGCGCGTCAATGTCGCGCTCCTCGGCGAGGAGCGGACCTTCTACCCGCCGCTCAGGCAGCCACGCCCGCATCGACACCTCCCGCGCCCAGGGTCGCCGTCTCGTCCCGTACCCCGCTCACACCCCGCGCGCCATCGTACTCTACCCGGATCACGCGGTCCAGACCCTCCCGGATCTGGTCGATGTGGGTAATGACGATGACCTGCGGGAAGCGATCCCCCAGCTGCCGCAGCAATCCGAGGACGTGCTGGCGGCGGCCTTCATCGAGCGACCCGAAGACCTCGTCCAGCACGAGGAGCGAGAGCGGCTGGCCCGCCCGCTCCGCGATCATCTGCGAGATCGCGAGGCGCAGCACCAGGTTGGTGAGGTCTTCTTCCCCTCCCGAGATCACCGGTTTGGGGACGCCGCTGTCGACCACCGTCAGCGTGTAGTCCTCGCTCAGGTCCGCGCTATCGTAGCGCCCATCGGTCAGATCGGCGAGGAAACCCGAAGCCAGCTCGGCGATCTCGGGGCGCATCGCCGCATTGAGCTCCGCTCGCAGCTCGGAGTACGCCCGGTCGAGCTCGTCGTGCAACCGGCGCTTTCCCTTGAGCGCATCGATGTGCTGCTCCCGCGTCGCCCGCTCCGCGATGCGCCGATCCACCTCGGCGACGACGTCTTCCGACCGCGTCAGCTCGCCCCCCGCCTCCACCGCCGCCAGCTCCGCCTCGCGCACCACGAGCACTGACCGGTCGTAGCGCTCCTTTGCCTGGCGGAACTTCTCCTCCGAGAATCCGTCGGCCGCGATCGCCTGGGCCAGCTGCTTCACGTGCTGCTCGCGGCGCGACAGCAGCTGCTCGGCCTGCTCCGCTTCCTTGACCAGCGCCTGCGCCAGACGCGCGCGCGCGTCGAGCGCCGCCGCCTCCTGCACCAGCGGTTCCAGGGCGGTGAGCTCGGCGCGCACCGCATCGAGCCGGGCGGCGTCGTAGCGCGATGGCTTCGTCGCCAGCCGCGACTTGAGCTCCGCGAGCCGTGGTGCTTCGTCGTTCCGTTCCGTCATGGCGCGCGCCCGCTCTTCGGCCTGCGCTTTCAGCTCTCCCGCATGCTCCGTGGCTTTGCGGCTGTCGTCCCGTGCGGCATCGCGCGCCCGCTCGGCCAGGACGACGGCCTCGGGCGGCTCGGTGAGCTGCTGTCCGCGCTGCTTGAAGAAGTTGCCGTTGAGCGTGATCTCCTCGAGCTGGCGATCGAGCAGGCCGAGTACCGCCTCGTATTCCTTCCCGAGCGGACGCTGGCAGGTGGGACAGGCGCCTTCCGGTCCGAGTTTGGCGATCCGGTCGCGCTGCTCTTTCACATCGCGATATTGCTCGCGCAGCTGCTGGCGCTTCGTCTCGGCGTCCTGGCGATCCCGCGCCCACGTCGCGCGCTGCTCCTCGACCTTGCGCTCGTGCGCGAGCAACCGCTCGGCGATCTTCTTCGCCTCGCGTTCGGCACGCGTGCTCGCCGCGGCCGCACCTTCGAGCTCCGCGATGCGTTTGTCGCGCGCCGCCGCTGCCCGCTCGAGCTCCGTGAGCTGCGCCTGCGCCGCCTGGCGCTCGGCCGCTTCCTGCTGCAGCCCCTCGAGCCGCGTGCGCTCCACCTGCAGCTTCTTCAGCGGCTTCAGCTCGGTCGCGAGCCGCTCCAGCTCCGTGCGCGCCGTCAGTGCCTCGGCCAGCTCCCGGTCCAGGCGCTGGAAATCCTGGCGGGCCGACTCCACCGCGTGCTGCGCCATCGCGCGCTCACTCTCGAGCGAGCGAATCCGGTCGCGCCGGACTTCCCATTCCTTCCATTTCGGTTGTTCGCGGCCCAGCGCGTCCTCGGCTTTGCGTCGCGCTTCGCGGGCCGCCTCGGCCGCGGCGCGGCTGCGCTCCAGCCGGTCCAGCGCGGCTGCGCGATCGGCGTCGAGCTGGCGCTTGTCCGGCAGCCCCGCTTCCAGCCCTTTCAGCTCGGCCGAGAGCCCGTTGCGCACCTCCCGCACGCGCTGCTGCGCCAGCTCGAGCCGCTCGTAGCCGAGCACGCGCGACAGAAACGCTGCGCGCTCGACTTTGCCGAGCGCCGACATCACCGCCAGCTCTTTTTGCCCCGTGAAGTACGTGTTGAAGAACTCGTCGTGCGACATGCCGAGCACGCGGCCCAGCCGCTCGGAGACCGACTTGAGCGAATTGGCCACCACCTGCCCGTCCTGCCGCAGCTCCGCTCCATAGAGGTTACGGGTGACCGAGTACTCGTGCGGTCCCAGCGCGAAGTCGAGGGTGACCTCCACGCGCGACCGGCCCGGCGCGCCGTGGCGCCGGATCGAGTCCTTGTCGCCGCGCACCGCCTGCACCCCGTAGATCGCCCAGGCAATCGCCTCGAGCAGGGTGGATTTCCCCGCTCCGTTGGGACCGATGATGCCGGTGATCCCGGGACCGAGCTCGATCTCGGTCTCGGCGAATTGCCGGAAGTTCTCGAGCCGCAGCCGCTTCAGCTCCATCAGGCGGCGTCTCCGTCGGGCGCCGTCTGCTCGAGGTATTCGACGCCGGTACGCACGAACTCGTCGCGCGGGATGTCGGCGTCGAGCAGCCGACGCGACAGGAAATCGCGCAACGTCTCGGGCAACGTCTGACGCCGCGACGGGGCTCCGGTGCCCGTCTGGTAGTGGGACTGCGGGCGCCGCAGATCGAGCTGGAAGTGCAGCGCCCGGGCCTTGTAGCCCCGGATCGCCGGGTGGTCGAGATCGTGAGCCGTGGCGCGGGCCACGTCCCACACCAGCAGCCGGACCACGTTGCCGTCGATCGCCGGCTTCGCCTGCGCGACGGCCGCCGCGATCTTCGCGTCGAGCTGTTTCGCCGTCAGCCCCGCCCCCTGGATCGGCTCCAGCTCGAGGTGCTGGCGCACCGGCGTGATGTAGCGCGGCACCACCCGCAATTTCGGGAGACTGACCTGCAGGTAGCATTTTCCCTTGAGACCGCGCTCGGCCTGGTCCTGCAGCTGGCCCCATGGATTGGGCGGGAGGTACTCGAGACTGCCGGAGTACCACACGTTGGCCGCCAGCTCCTGCGCGACGTGATAATGGCCGAGGGCGACGTAGTCCCACTTCGCCGGACCCAGATCCTCGAGCGACAAGAGTGCGCCGCCGTAGTCCATCGTGCCGCGCGCTTCGCCGAGCGCCGGATACTGCCCGTGTGTCACGAGAATGTTGAACGTCGGACCGCCGCGCTCGGGCCGCAGCGACGGCCGCTCGGGACTGATGAGCGCCTGGTGCGGCACCGCCAGCACGGCGCAGTCCAGCCTGGGAAAGACCAGGCGGCGCGGGGCATCGATGACCACCTCGGCGCCGACCGCCTCGTACAGCTTCAGGATGCTGCCGGTCTCGCTGGTGCGCGGCGTGTCATGGTCGCCGGCGACGAGCACGACGGGGGTGTCGGGCAGGGCGACGCGCAGCCGCTGCAGCTGCTGGAAGAGAAACAGAATCGCGGGGTTGGTCGGCCGGACCGAGTGAAAGATGTCCCCGGCGAAGAGAATCAGATCGGGACGCTGCTCCAGCAGATCGTCCACCGCGCAGCGAAAGGCCTCCGCCACGTCCGCTTCACGCTGGTTCGCCCCGCGCGTGTTCTGGCGGTCGAACTGGCGGTAGCCGAGGTGGAGATCGGCGAGGTGTGCGAGCTTCACGACACCAATTTGAGCGTTCCCTGCTGTTGGACGCGCACTTTCATCCCCGGGGCACCGAAGAACCCTCCGCTGACGGCGACGTGCATCGTCCCGCCGAGCGCGGCGGTCACGACGGCGCCGCGCGTGAGCGACAGCAGCTGCTCGCCCGTGATCGCGCCCCTGAGGGCGACGGTGAATTGCTGCCCGCCGAACGCGAACTGCATCGGCGCCGCGGGCAGCGCCGTCTCCACGCCCAGGCGCACCGTCGTATCCCCACCGCTGACGCTGATCTCCCGCACCGTCACCTTCGTGTGCACGGTGAGCGGTGCGCCGCCGATGGCGCTGACGGGCAGCTCCGTCTCATTGGTCCAGCTGTCACCAGGTCCCACCGCTTGATCCGGCAGCGCGAGTGCAGCGGCCCGGAACCCGACCTGCATCTGATCGCGCACCAGCGGCGGCAATCCCGACAACGATGACACGTCGTTGTGCACTGGCCGCAGATGATCGTCATAGACGGTCGTCAGATGGACGCCTTTCAGCCGCTCGGCAGCCTGATCGGCGGCCGCGGGGTTGAGCATCGGGCTCTCCACTTTCGTCGAGTCGAACGTGAACGTGACCGGGACGCCGTCGGCATCCCGAGTGCCGACCGTTTGCGTGAATGCGATCCGCATCGTGTTCACGCCGCCGGTGTCGGCGCCTGAATCCGGGCCGAAGCTCGATGTCTGGTCCATCTGGTAGCGGTACGCGGCGCCCGCGGGCGGGTGGTAGCGCAGCACGATCCTGGTCGTGATCGGCGTGGGGGGGCGGTCCGCACCCTTGCATCCTACCATCACCACCGCGCCCATCAGCAATGCTATGCGCTGCATGTGACTCCTCGATCGATCAATAGGGTTCCTCGGCGATGGGGCCGAGGGGCTGGACGGACGAGCGCTCCCGGGCCGGCTCCGACCCGACGCGCACGCCCAGCCGTTTGCGAAACGCCGCCAGCACGTCGGCTGGCCGCTCCCGCCGCACCGCCGCCAGCGCCCGGCGCACATCCACTTCGTCGTGCCCCGCGATCAAGTCTTTCACCTGGTTCGTCCGCACCCGCGGGTCGAGCCGCACCAGCTGCAACCCCACCGCATCGGCGAACGGCAGATCGGCAGCCGGCGGGAATCGCCCCACTCCGTCGCGCCCCCGCAGCACGGAGGGGCGCGGAAACCGCACGAAGATCGGCTGCGTGAAGTGCGGGTGGCGCACCATCAACTCCCCGACCGGAAGCGTGGCGAGCTTGATCTTGGTCGCCGGCGACAGCACCTGATACCCCGGCGTCGCCAGCTCGTCCGAGTCCATGCGCCCGAATACCTGCGTGCCGGCATTGCCCACGACGCGTCTGTGCACCTGGGAGCGGAATTGCTCCGCCCCGAACAACACCAGCCCGAGGTAGCGGCCGCGCTCCGAGATGTCGAGCAGCATCTTCTTCACGTAGGTGTCCGCCCCGTCGGCGGGAGCGTACTTGTTCAGCTCGTCCACGAACACCACGACGGCGTCGACGCCGAGATCGCGGCGCTCGAGGTGCTCGCGCAGCTTGGACACCACGCGCGCGAAGACGAGATCCTGCCCCAGCGGATCGACGTTGGCGACGTCGATGACGTACACGCCGCGGTCCTCGAACCGCCCGAAGGGCAGATCGCTCGCCGGCCCGTCGTCGGTCACGAGGCCCTTGCAGCGCGTCGAGACGTTGCCGAGGCGGTTGCGCACCTTGCGGATCGTGGCGATGTGGTGCGTGCGCCAGATGTCGCCGCGGCCCGCCATTTCCAGGCCGTCGAAGATGCTGCGGAACAACCGCTCGAGATCGGCGAACGTCTCCACCCGGTGCTCGCCGCCGAATCCATCCTCGAATTCCCGCCGCACCACGCGATCGGAGAGGAAGTCGATGAAGGCATCGGCTTTGGCATCGATGTCGTCGCGGTTGAGCAGCACCTCGGCAAAGTCGAGCACTTCGATCAGCCCCCAGACCAGCGGCTCGACGGTGCGCGCGAGCTCGGCGTGGGTGCGCAGCGTGTTCAGGTTCACGCCGTCGGCTTTGAACGGCGCGAAGTAGTGCACGCGCTCGAACGGACCGGGCTCGATCCCGAGACGGGCGTAGCGCCGCCGGTCCGCGTCGTCGAGCGTGCCCGCCTGATCGAGAAACAGCAGATCGGGACCCTTGACGTTGAAGCACACCGCCGCCACGCTGCCGCGATGCACCGGATAATGCTGGAAGATCGAGCTCAACAGAAACTCAACCGCGCTCGTTTTGGTCGCGAGTCCCGACATGCCGGAGATGTTCAAGTGCGCCGCTTCGGGACCAAGCAGGAAATCGGCGTCCAAGTACACAGGGGCTTCGAGGCCGCCGGATTCGTACAGGCCGACCGGGATCGCGGTGGGCTGCGCGGTATGGAGATAACCGTCCATGCGGAGCGCCGCGGCGACGTCGGCGTCGCCCGCGACGTGCACCGCCCCGAGCGGCACCGGCTGCAGCGGCTCCTCGGGGATCTGCCGCAACACAGCGGCCGTCCACAACCGGATCTCGGCCCGTGCCGTGGGACGCTCGGCTGCTTGCGCCGGATCACCCTCCGCGCCGATCACGTCGTGCAGCGGTGTTGCGAGGTCCGAGTAGGCGAACCCGTCCGTTACGACGCCGTAGACGAGACGCCCGGAGGCCTCGACCCTCACGATCGCCCCGATACCGATACTCGTGTCCGTCGCCGTCCAGAAATGGAACTGGTGCGGCGTGGCCGGTTTCAGCTCGGTCGCGACCACGCGACCTATCGGGGATTCGTCGCTTTTGCGAATCACGTCCCGGTCTGTGGGAGACGGGAGGCGAGTGGCGCCAGGAGATCGTGCGGAGCCCGGCTCCGCAAATACGCCTCTACATCGTGTATCGGGTAAAGTAACCGGTCGAAGCGCGCATCAGGGGCCGCGAGCGGGGCACGCTCGGCGAGCAGCCAGCCCGAGACCTCCGGGGCCCGGGTCCCCGGATCCGGACTCTGGGCCGCCTCGACCCGGATCAGTCCGTAGTGCAGGTCCCGTCCCTCCCAGGGCCACAGCCGCAGATACCAGGAGTCGACTTCCGTGCGCCCGTGGCCGCCGCGGACGCGGAACACGCTGGTGCGATGCTGGGCTGGAATGGTCAGAGCGCGCTCCAGGTGGCGCCCCGAGAGGAACTGCGCGCCGTGGCTCTTGATGACCCCCACGGCCCGCGGATGCTTCGCCAGCGCGGCCGAGACGGCAAGCTGCCCGTCGACGACCAGCCAGGCCTCTCGGTCGAGTGCTGCCACCGACTGCTCGCCCAGTTTCCGTTCCAGTCCGGCGCGGGCGCGATGCACTTCCCGGCGCAGCAACTCGAGCACCTGGGACGGCTGCGTCGCCGTGTCCGCGTCCACCGGCACTGCCTCGAGACCAGCCGCTTCCAGGGCCCCCCGGCGCTCGTCCGCCAGCACCTGCGTCGGAGCAATGACGAGGGTGCGGGCCGCCCAGGCCGCCGTCGCCAGGCGCCGATCGGAGCCGCGGTGCCGCACCGCCGCCGCGACATAGGCGAGCGCGATGGGCTGCACGCCGTCGTAGCCGATCACCTTCCACTGCTGGATGCCGTCGAGAAACGAGACCCCGGCGGGAGCGGGTTGCGGACCGACAGCATGCACCCGCAGATCGTCGTGCTCGACCATGTCGACTTCCACCGCGACGGGAGCCGTTGCGTCGTCGGGATCGTGTTGCCGCCCAAGGCTCGCGTCGGGGAGGAAGGAAGCCGGGGTCACCCCGCTCGCGTACAAGGCGTCGAGCCAGCCGCGACCGTTCACGTCGACACCTTCACCGCGACGACGATTCCGTCGCGCAGCGGCACGATGGCCGATACGACGCGTGGATCGGAGGCCGCGAGCCGGTTGAAGGCCCGCACCCCCTCGGTCGCCGGAGAGTCGTTGTCCGCCTCCACCACTGTCCCGTGCAGGAAGGCGTTGTCGCACAACAGCAGTCCGCCGCTGCGCAGCAACCGCACGCTCCATTCGAAGTACTGGGGCAGCGGCTCCTTGTCCGCGTCGACGAAGACGACGTCGAACCCGGGCTCGAGGGTCGGCAGGATCTTGCGCGCGTCGCCCTCTATCAGCCGGACGCGGTCGGCGACGCCCGCCTCGTCGTAGGCCTCGCGCGCCAGCCGCGCGTGGTGCGGGTCGATCTCGAGCGTGGTCAGAACGCCGTCGGCGGGCAGCGCCCGGGCGAGCCAGATGCCCGAGTACCCCGCGAGCGACCCGATCTCGAGCACGCGGCGCGCGGCGACGAGCCGCACCAGGACGTGCAGCAGCTTGCCTTCATCGGGAGAGATGTGGATCGGCGGGAGCTCGCGCTCGGCATGGCGGGCGCGCACGCGGGCCAGGACAGGATCTTCGACGGCGAACAGCTCCGCGGCGTAGCGCTGGAGCCGTTCGTCTTCCACTACGCAGTAGCCTCGACGTTCGGGAAGGGCGGAACCTCGAGCAGCCACAACCCGGCGAGCCGGGACTGCTTGTCGACCTCGACCAGCAGATGATCGGCGACGCGCACGATGGTCGCCGGTTTGATACGGCCGACGCGAATATGGATCACCGACTCGGTGGCGTTCTTCTCGACCACCAGCGCCGTATCGACCTCGACCGCGGCGACCGACGGCTGCGATCGCCGTGACGGGAACAGCACACGCGCCTCCGCGGCCGCCTCGGGCGCCGCCAGTGCGTCCACGGTGCGGATGTCGTCGGGCCAGGTCACGACGTCGAGGCCGCGCAGCAATCCGCCCGCCACGTCGAGCAGCACAAACGAGCCGTCACTGCCTTCGAGATCGACGGTGCCGTTCATCCCGGTCGCCTTGGGAATGCCCTTGCAGACCGCCGAGAGAATGTCCGTCTCGGGATCCCAGCGATAGCTGACCTTCGGAAGCTTGCCCTCGAGCGGCTGGATCTTGGCTTCGTAGTGCATGCGCGCGCCCCTCCTCAGCCCAACCGCTTGGCGAAACTGACGATCCGATCCAGCGACTTCTCGATGTCGCTCGTCGCCGCGGCGTAGGAGAGCCGCGTCCAGCGGTCGTCACCGAACGCCGCCCCGGGAACGAGCGCGACGCCTGTCTCGGTGATGAGCCGGGTGCAGAAGTCCGTCCCTGAGATCCCGACGAAGGCGTCGGTCCGGAAGAAGAAGTAGAACGCCCCGTGCGGCTCGACGAACTCCACCCCCGGGAGGTGGCGCCGGAAGCCCGCGGTGAGGATGTCGCGGCGGCGCCGGAACTCGGCCACCATGCGCTGCACGTCCTGCTCCAGCCGCTCGTCGGCGAACGCCGCCGCCGCCGCGTACTGCGCCATGTGGTTGGCGCCGGACGTCGTATGCGATTGCAGGGCCGCCATCGCCTTGGCGATCGGACCGGGAGCGAGGGCAACGCCCAC
Organism: uncultured Gemmatimonadaceae bacterium; assembly: GCA_964641815.1. GTDB lineage: Bacteria > Gemmatimonadota > Gemmatimonadetes > Gemmatimonadales > GWC2-71-9 > DASTHG01. Next base: position 17,879 of record CAZXKN010000231.1, read on the forward strand.
GCGCCACCCCGTCATCGCGTAGGCCTTGCTGACACCCGTCACGACGACCACCCGCTCCAACAGGTCGTCGGGGAGGTCGAGGAACGATGGAGCCGGCCCGCTGCCGTAGTGAATGCGCCGGTAGATCTCATCGGAAATCACCCACACCTTGCGCTCGGCGGCCCACTGCGCGATCGAGCGCAGCTCACTGAGCGTGTAGACTGAACCTGTCGGGTTGCAGGGAGAGCAGAGAATCAGTCCCTTGGGCGCGGGGAGGATACGCTCCAGCTCGCGTACGCTCACCTTGAGCCCCCACTCGGGGTGTCCGGCGATGAGCACGGGCCGCGCCCGGGCGAGGTGGATGATCTGCGGATACGAAACCCAGGCGGGGGCAGGGATCGCGACGACGTCCCCCGGGCCGAACAACGTGAAGCAGGCGTTGAACAGCGACTGCTTCGACCCCGTCGAGACGACGATGTTGTCGGCGTTCACGGGACGGCCGCCGGACAGCAGGGAGAGATGCTTCGCCGCG
>CAZXKN010000232.1:0-8028 GCA_964641815.1 uncultured Gemmatimonadaceae bacterium
CGCATCAGCGTCGACTTCCCCGCTCCGTTGTGTCCGACGAGCGCCACGCGCTCGCCCGGCCCCAGCGTGAACGACACGTCGGCGAGTGCCGGACGGCTGCCGTAGGCGAACGAGACGGCCGCGAAATCCAGCACGGTCATCGCAGTCGCTCGACGGCTTGGGAGACGGTGAGCGGCGGCGGTTCCGGCAGCCGCGCCGATCGCCACACCGCCGCGATCGACGTGCTCCCCGGCGCGGACTCCGCCGTCAACGCCGCATCGACGAGCACCTCGCGCGTGGCGCCGAGCGCCCGTAGGGCTCCCTGCTCCAGCCAGGCGACGCGATCCGCGGCGTCGGGAAGCGCATCGAGATCGCTCGTGGCGACGACGACCGCCATCCCGTCGCGCGCCAGCGCGCGGATCAGGTCCCAGGTACGCCGCGCGGCGAGAGGATCGAGCTCGGCGGTCGGCTCGTCGAGCAGCAACACGTCGGGGTCCATGGCGAGGATGCCGGCGAGGATGACACGCTGCAGCTCGCCGCCGGACAGGGTCGTGGGGTCACGGTCGCGCAGGTGGGTGACGTCAACACGCGTCAACGCGCGTTCAACGCTCGTTGCAATCCGTTCGCGCGGCCAACCCAGATTCGCCGGACCGAACGCCACTTCGTCGAACACCGTGAACGCCATCCCCGAGACCTGCGTCCAGGGAGTGGGCAGCAGCAGCGCCGCGCGCCCCGACCGCTCGACCGTCCCCGACAGCTCCCCACCCGTCACCCGCGGCGCCAGGTCTCCGGCGACGAGCAGCAGCGTCGACGCGCCGGCGCCGACGTTGCCGATCACGGCGAGCACCTCGCCGCGCCGGACCTCCAGCGACACATCCCGCAACGCCGGCGTCGTGCTCGCCGGGTAGTGATAGGTCACCGCACGCAACGTGAGCGGCGCCGTCATGCGACGCGCCACACCAGGAGCACTGCGCAGGAGAGCATGAGCAGCCACCGCAACGCTTGTTCGCCGCGGTGGTCCGCCGGCGGTGCGAGGGCGGTGCGGCGCGCTCCAGCCACGAGGCCGCGGGTCTCGAGCGCCAGGGTGCGCTCATCAACGTCGTGCAGCGCCGAGAGGACGAGCGGCAACGCGAGGGCGCGCAACGCGCGCAGGCGCACCAGCGGGCCGCCCCGCGTCGCGAGGCCGCGGCAGCGCTGCGCGTCGACCAGCCGCTGGGCGCGCTCGCGCAGCGCCGGCACCGCCTGCAACGTCGCCGAGAACAGAAACGCGGCGCTCACCGGCCAGCCCGCCGCCACCATCGCCTCCACGAGACGGGCGGGCGGGAGGATCGCGACGAGCCACACGAAACTCGCGATCATCGTGCTGAGACGCAGTCCGGTCGAGACCATGCCGCCGACGCCGTGCAACAGATAAAGGAAGAACCAGAACGGCGCCGCGGTGATGACGGCCGTTCGAGCCGCACCGAACCCCGGGCTGGCGCCCGGGGTCAGCAGCAGCGCCATTGCGGTGATCAGCGTCCCGGCACCGCCCCAGGGCGCAGGAAGAATCCAGGCCAGGGCCGGGAGGACCACCGCCAGCGTCAGCAGCGTGAATGGATGGAGGCGGCGCACCAGAGGCTAGGCGCGGCCCACCGCACGCATCGCGAGCGGAAACCGCGCCGCGGTCCGGCGCGGCAACGCGTGCAGGATCGTCGTGACCAGGGCGAACGTGACGGCCTTGTCACCGAAGTCCGAGAGGAAGCTGCCGAAGAAACAGGCCCCCAGATTCGACAGACCGATCAGCTGGCCCAGCTTCGTGGTGAGGGCGATGCCGCCCGTCGTGGAGCACCCGAATACGAAGTATGAAATTGGTGTCGAGGTCACGGAGGCGATCACCCCGAGCAGCAGCCCCGCCGGGACGGCGGTCCCGAGCGAGCGGAACCAGCCGCGCCGCGCCGCCAACCACGCGTACAGCGCCACGATGATCTGAATCGCCACGAACGGCCAGAAGGTCGGGTTGCGCAGGCTGTTCACCGTCGACGTCAGCACGCCGGTGACGATACCCGCCCCTGGACCGAGCAATGTGGTCGCGAGGATCGTCCCGGTCGTGTCCAGAAACAGCGGCAGGCCGACGGCGTCCACGATGGCCGACAACGCGAGGCTGATGGCCACCGCGAACGGAATCAGGGCGAGCACGCGAATCGACATGCGGTAGGCTTCCTTCGAGGTCGGCGCAAAGATAGATATCGTCCTATGCTCGTCACCAGTCTACTCGTCGCCGCGCGTGTCGTGCTGCAGAGCCCTGATACCCTCACGCCGGCCGCTCACCGCGCCCTCGAGGCGCTGCGCTATCTCGCCGCCGACGCGCGCGAAGGGCGCGGCGTCGGGACCCGTGGTCTCGAAGAATCGGGGACCTATCTCGCCACCACGTTCCGGCAGATCGGTCTGCAACCCGGCGGCCGCGACGGATTCTTCCAGCCGTTCACGATCGCGCCCGATGCGCCGGCCGCGATCCACAGCACCATCGGAGGCAAGTCGATCCGCAACGTGATCGGCGTGCTCCCCGGCCGCTCGAGCGCGCGGCGCGGCGAGACCATCGTCATCGGGGCGCACTACGATCACCTCGGCCTCGGCGGCTTCGGCGCCCTCGACGACCCCGACTCGACGGGCAAAGTGCACAACGGCGCGGACGACAACGCCTCGGGCACGACGGCGCTGCTCGAAGTCGCGCGCCTGCTGACGCAGCGGCGCCTCGACCGCACCATTGTCTTCATCGCGTTCAGCGGCGAAGAGGAAGGCGACCTGGGGTCGGAGTACTACGTCAAGCATCCCACCCGCCCGGGCGATTCGATCTACGCGATGCTCAACATGGACATGGTGGGCCGGCTGCGAAACGCGCGCCTCAGCGCAACCGGCGCCGCCACCGCGACGGAGTTCCCCGCGCTGCTCGATTCGCTCAATCGCGCCGGGGGGCAGCCGCGCTTCGACCTCCAGGCTTCGGGCGACGGCTGGGGACCGAGCGATCATGCCTCGTTCTATGCGGCGCACCATCCGGTGCTTTTCTTCTTCACCGGCTTGCACAGCGACTACCACCGCACGACCGACGACGTCGACAAGATCGACGTCAACGGCCTGGCGCGCGTGGCCGGCTTCGTGGCCGATGTCGCGACCGCGCTCGCCAACCGCCCGGGGCCGCTCACCTTCGTCGCCGCGCCGCCGCCCCAGATGGCGAGCAGGGGCTCGGGGTATGGCGCCTACCTCGGCACGATCCCCGACATGAGCGAGTCGCCGGGCGGCGTACGGATCACCGGTACACGCGCCGGCAGCCCGGCGGAGAAAGCGGGGCTCGCAGCGGGCGACGTCATCACGGCCATCGGGACGAAGACGATCGGCAACCTGTACGACATGACCGATGCGCTGCGGTCGCACCAGGCGGGTGACACCGTCCTCATCGTGGTGAAGCGCGACACCACCATGCTGCGGTTCACCGCCGTGCTGGGCAAACGCTCATGACGGCGCACACGCACAGCGATCCGACCGGAGTCGTGCGCGCGCTGCGCGCCGCCCATCTCCACGACGCGCCGCGCGTCGATCTGCTGCGCATGGCGTGCGAGCGGATCCAGGGATGGGGCGGCCCCTACACGTCGATCTATGCCTACATGCTGCACGGCGACCAGCTGGAGCTCGAGGCGTTTGCGGGACGTGAGACCGAGCACACGCGGATCGCCGTGGGCGTCGGAGTGTGCGGCACCGCCGTCGCCGAGCAGCAGGATCAGAACGTGCCCGACGTGGGCGCCGTCGGCAATTACCTGGCGTGCAACCTCTACACCAAGTCGGAGCTCGTCGTCCTGATCCGGCGTGGCGACCACATCCTCGGTCAGATCGACATCGATTCCGACGTCCCGAACGGCTTCGGTGAGCGCGAACACGCCGACGTGAAGGCGGTCGCCGACGCGCTGGCGGTGCTGTTGTGATCGCCGTCGATGTCGTACTGAAGCGGTTCGAGCACCCCGATGAAACACGCACGATGCAGAAGGCGTCCCGCACGACAGCTGGGTGTACCTCACCCCCCGGCCCCCTCTCCCGACAGGGAAAGGGGTAGGGGGTGAGGTACAGGACAGCTGACAGTGAGCTTGTCTATTCCTCGGTAAGCAGCAGTCGCTTGCCGCGGGTGTCGTGGTCGAGCAGGTTGGCGTAGCGCCCCCACTCGACCACCGTCCGAAACAGCCCCGGCGCCTTGCTGAACGGGAAGTGAATCGTCAGGTCGGACAGCAGCTCGTCGTCGTCGATCGCCCCTTCCCCTTCCCGCAACATCCCGAGTACCCGCACGAACAGCGGATGCTCGATGAGCCGCGCCCGCGTCGCGTCACGTCGTCCGGCCGCGTTCTGAGCGACCACCGCCTGTCCCGCCGGCGTGAGGCGCGCGACCTCGCCCGGCGTGATCACCCAGCCAAGCTGCTCGGCGGCGCGGACGACGGCGGTCATGTGGTCGTAGTCCACGCCGAGCTGCTCCCCCAGCTCGAAGACCGCGGCGCTCTTATCGTCGCGCCCGCCGAGGTGGTCGAGGAGACCCATGACCTCCGGAACGTGGGTGCGAGGGAACGGCACGAGCCGCGGTGGAACACCCGCCGCGGTGCGCTCCGGCTCGGGCAGCAGCGTGTCCGTGAGGACCGCGTGCAACCGCTCGACCATCGCGCTGAACTCGGGAGCGCGCGCGTCGCGCGGGTACGGCAGCGCGTTGTCGACGATTTCCCGGATGTGGCCCGGATTCGTTCCGAAGACGACGATGCGCCCGGCCAGGTACACTGCCTCGTCGATGCTGTGCGTAACGACCACGATGCTGGAAACGCTCGTCGCCGCGTCGCGCCACAGCTTCACGACCTCCGCCCGGAGGTTCTCGGCGGTGAGAGCGTCGAGCGCGCCGAACGGCTCGTCCATGAAGAGAATCTCGGGCTGGACCGCCAGCGCGCGCGCGAAGCCGACACGCTGCTTCATTCCCCCTGAGAGCTCGCGCGGATAGGCAGCCTCGAAGCCCGCGAGCCCGACCAGCTCAACGGCCCGGCCCCCCGCCCGGCGCCGGTCGGCCTCTCCGACACCGCGCGCTGCGAGTCCCATTTCCACGTTTTGCTCCACGGTGAGCCACGGCAGCAGCGCGAACGACTGGAACACCATGGCCGCCGTCGACAGCACGCCCGTCACCGGCGCGCCACGGTACAGCACCGCTCCCGTACTCGGCCGGGTGAGACCTACGAGCAGCCGCAGCAGCGTGCTCTTACCGCACCCCGAGGGCCCGATGAGTGCCACGACCTCGCGCTCGCGAATGGCGAGGCTGACGTCGCGCAGCGCCTGCAGGTCGTGCCCTCCGGGGAGCATGAACTGTTGCGACACATGCTGCGCCTCGAGCATCGGCGCCGTCATTGCGTCGTCCCAAAGCGGGTCTGCGCCAGATGCGCCAGCGGCCGCCAGACGAGCCTGTTCCAGGTCACTACCATCGCACTCATCACGACGACCCCTCCCGTGAGCAGCGGGAAGTTCGCCTGCGCCGTCGCTTCGCTGATGAGACTGCCGAGGCCGGTCGTCGCGTGTAGCGTGCCGCCGGCCTGGAGGTATTCGGCGACGATGGTGCCGTTCCATGCCCCGCCCGCCGCCGTGATCCATCCGGTCACGAGCCCGGGAAACGCCGCCGGCAGATAGAGCCCGCGCCAGCGCGCGGCGTCCCGCAGCCCGAAGATGTCCGCCGCTTCGGCGAGCTGCGGCGGCGCGCTCGCCACCGTCGCGATCACGTTGAAGAGGATGTACCACTGCGATGACAACACCAGCAGCACGATGGCGGTCGACCCGAACGGCACCCCCACCGCCCCGAGGCCCAGCACGACGAGCGGGAACAGCATCGGCGCCGGGAACGACGCCACGATCTGAATCACGGGCTGCAGCGCGTGCGCCAGCCGCGGCGAGCGGCCGATCACGATTCCGGCGGGGAGCGCCCAGGCCGTGCCGATCACCACCGCCGCGATCACGCGCAGAAAGGTCAGTCCCGCCGAGATGATGATGGCGTGCCACCCGGTGGGCGCGACGTCGAGCACGAGCCGGATCAGCTGCACGAATCCCCATACCGCCCCGGCGGCAAGCGCGGCGATCAGCAGGTACACGAAGATGCGCCGCGCGGTCGCACCGTGGCCGTACGGCGACGGCAGCGGCAGCGCCTTGAGCGGTGCCTGGATCGGGCGGATGATCCGGTTCGCCGTGCGAACGGCGCCGCGCCGGATCGCGCGCGTACGGCGGCGCCAGCGCGAGCGGCGCAACAGCTCGAGCAGCCAGTTCGTGTCGGGCGCCTCCCCGGTCGAATCGTCGAGCCGGAAGCGCTGGCCCCACACCACGAGCGGCCGCCAGAACAAGCGGTCGACGGCGACGATCATCGCGATCATGGCAAGGATCGCGAGCACCATCGCCTCGCGGTCGCCGCGCTCCACCGCGACGCTCATGTAGGAGCCGATGCCGGGGAGGCGGAAGTCGTGGTTGCCGAGCTGGAACGACTCGTTGACCATGAGAAAGAACCACCCGCCGGCCATCGAGAGCATGCCGTTCCAGATCAGTCCCTGCGCCGCGGCAGGCACTTCGAGGCGACGAAACGTTTCCCAGCGTCGCCACCCCGAGAGACGGCACGCCTCGCGCAACGGCTCGGGGACGGAGATGAGCGACTGGTAAAACGAAAGCGCCAGGTTCCACGCCTGAGCGGTGAAGATCATCAGGATCGCCGCCAGCTCGAGGCCGGTGTTGCGCCCCGGAAAGACCGCTACGAGCCCGAGCACGAGTCCCGGCAGGAACCCCAGGACGGGTATCGACTGCAGGATGTCGAGCAGCGGCAACAACAGCCGCTCGGCGGCGCGCGAGCTGGCTGCGGCGAGGCCGAAGCCGAACGCGAACAAGTACGAGATGGTGAGCGCCGTGACGCCGCGCACCAACGAGTAGAGAGCGTAGTGCGGCAGCGCCCGGGGTGCGAGGTCGATCTGAATCGCGGGGAGGTAGGGCGCCCGGAATTCGCGCGCGAAGCTCACGATCGCGGCGACCGCGGCGCCCACGAGCCCCAGTACCAGGAGGTCCGCGACGCGCCAGCGCGAGGCTATCTTGCCACCCCCATGATGCTGCACGTCAACGGTGTGGATCTCTTCACGCGAGAGATCGGCAGTGGCCCGCTGGTCGTCGTTTTGCATGGAGGGCCGGGCGCTCATCACGACTATCTCCTCCCCCAGTACGATCGTCTCGCCGGCGGTCGGACGCTGTTCTACTACGACCAGCGCGGCGGCGGAAAGTCACCCGTGCCGCGCGAGACACCCGTAGGATGGCGGGAGCAGGTCGCCGACCTCGAGGGCATCCGCGCGCACCTCAAGATCGACCGGCTCACCCTGTGCGGCTACTCCTGGGGAGGGCTACTTGCTGTTCTGTATCTGCTCGAGCATCCCGAGCGAGTCGGGCGACTCGCCCTCGTTTCCCCCGCTTCGATCACGGCGGCGTATCGCGACGAGTTCGAGCGGCGCTTCGCCGAGCGAATGAACGTGCCCGAAATCGTGGCGGCGCGGGAGGAGTTGCGAGCGAGCGGCCTGCGGGAGCGGGACCCGGCGGCGTACCAGCGGCGGGCGTTCGAGTTGAGTGTGGCCGGCTATTTCCGCGATCCTGCCGACGCGAAGAACCTCACGCCGTTCCGGGTCACCGCGCGTACGCAACAGGAAGTGTGGAAGAGTCTTGGGGACTACGATCTGCGCCCACGCCTGCAGGAGTTACAAGCCCGACACCTGGCACCTGACACCCTGATTGTACACGGCACCTACGACCCGATCCCGATCGAGGGGTCGCGGGAGCTGGCGCAGCTCTTGGGTGCCCGCCTGGTGGAATTGCCGGTGGGGCATTGCCCGCACGTCGAAGCCACGGAAGCCTTCGTCGCTGCGGTGTCAGCGTACCTCGACCGGCAGCCGCGCTAGCACGACCTTGCCATCCAGCAGCTCGAGCCGCAGCGGCCGGGCTTCTTTCAGCGTGACTTCGAAATCGTATGTCTCCCCGACCGATACGAGCTGG
>CAZXKN010000233.1:0-9450 GCA_964641815.1 uncultured Gemmatimonadaceae bacterium
GTGCCGGCGACGACCACGCCCAGCACCAGCCACTTGAAGCGCAGCACCGACGCGAGAATCCGGCGCCAATCGGGACCGCCGCCCGGCAACTGGGCGTCGCCGTACAGCATCGGCGCGGGAAGGCCCTGGCTGGCCTGTAGCGCCGTCGGCTGTGGCACCGGCTGCGGAACCGGGGAAGGAACCGGCAAATCGTTCGGCATCGGGTCGAGACCTCAAACGGAAAGGCCGGGGCGCTCCAAGAGCCCCCGCGCCACGAGGAACATCATTGATTCCTGAGTCGGCTATACGCTAAGCCGGGGTTCAGTTGTTGCAAGGTCCAGACCGTCCCGTTACACCAGATGTTATGCGGTTTCTTGCGGTCTCCGGGTGCTCCCGTCAACGGAATCCTCCCCTTGCGCAACGCCACAGATTGTTGCAAATCTGCAACAGAGTGATGCCTGTTTACGACGGTTTTGTTGCATGCCGGCAACCATAGGTCGAAGCGCCACAACCGTCTACAGCACGCGGAGCTAGCAGGCCCGATCCCTGCATTGCTGGCGCCTGACAAGCGCGACGCAGCGGCGTCGCGACGATGGACTCCTGCGACGAGGGAACCACCGCCCGTGTCCGTAAACACCACCGACCCGACACTCAGTCGTGACGTTTCCAAGCTGGTCCAGGTTGATCCCCGGGCCCGCGCCAGCCTCAGCATTCTCGTGGTCGACGACGAGCGCGTCATGCGCGAGAGTTGCGCGTCGTATCTCGAGGCCGAGGGCTACAACGTCACGATCTGCTCGCGCGGCGATAAGGCGCTCGAGACCATCAAGCGCCGGGCGTTCGACATCGTCCTGGTCGATCTCTACATGAGCCAGGTCCCGGGAATGGAGCTGTTGCGCGCGGCGCTCGCCACGCACCCCGAGACGATCGTGATCGTGATGACCGGCAACCCCAGCGTCGACTCGAGCCTTGAGGCGCTGCGTACGGGGGCCTGGGACTACTTGCCCAAACCGTTTTCCGCCACGCACTTACAGATCCTGATCGGACGAGCGGCGCACGCCGTCGTCGTGGCGCGCGAATCCCAGAAAATGCAGGCGCAGCTCGAAAAGACAGATGGAGAGACGGACAAGTTCAACGTCCTGGGCACCGCCCCCGCTTTCCGCAAGATCATCGCGCTCGCCCGCAAGGTGGCAGCGACCGACGCCTCGGTGTTCATCACCGGCGAGAGCGGTTCGGGGAAAGAGCTGATCGCGCAATTCATTCATCACTACAGCCGCCGCTCCAGCCGCCCGCTCGTCGCGATCAACTGCGCGGCGCTCCCCGAGGCGTTGCTCGAATCGGAAATGTTCGGGCACGTGAAGGGAGCCTTCACCGGGGCGGTACGCGACAAACCCGGCCTGCTCGAGACTGCCAACGGCGGCACAATGTTCCTGGACGAGCTGATCGAAATGCCGAAGCCGATCCAGGCGAAGCTGCTGCGCGTGATCCAGGACGGCGTCGTGCGGCGCGTCGGCAGCGAGACGACCGACGCCGTCGTGAACGTGCGGTTCATTGCCGCGACCAACATCGATCCCGACGAAGCGGTCGCTTCCGGCGCCCTGCGCGAGGATCTCTATTACCGCTTGCGCGTGGTGCCGATTCACATGCCGCCGCTGCGCTCGCGCCCCGAGGACATTCCCCTGCTCGCCAACCACTTCCTGTCCTACTACTGGAAGCGGCATCGCGACGCGAGCCAGCCGCTTCCGACGTGGACGCCGGCGGCGATCCGAGCCCTCTCCACCCACTCCTGGCCCGGGAACGTCCGCGAGCTGCAGAACGTGGTCGAGCACGCCGTGGTGCTGCTCGAGCCGGGCGCAGACGTCCAGCCGGAAGACATCCCCTTCATCGGGGAGCAGAAGGACGCGGCCATCGCAGCGTCCGCCGCCGAACCGGCGAGTGGGCTGGATATCGAAGGACCGCCGGGAGAGAGCTATCACGCCGCCCGCGAACGGCTGCTCTCGGCGTTCGAGCGCCGCTACCTCACCCGTCTCGTACAGCAGGCCGGGGGCAACATGTCGAAGGCGGCGCGCATCGCCGGGGTCGATCGGACGACGCTGTACCGGCTGATGGAGCGCCACGGCCTGGAGCGCAATCTGCTCGCGACGGCCACGGAATAACGCCGGTCGCTCCGCAACGTACCCGAGGGGGAGCAACTGCTCCCCCTTTGGTTTTTATCGACTTAGCCTCTTGCATGAAGAACTCTTGTAGCGACCTCTCCACAACTACGGGAGCGACGCTGCAGAGCTGGTTCATCACCGTTCGGCGACGTCTTCGTAACGAATTCGTAACTCCAATATTTGCAATGGCTTCCGTATGGAGCACAGTTTGGCACACGTGCGCACGACCCTTGCTTGTGGACGCCACGGGGGGCCGATAGGCCCCGTTAGCTCGCAGCCACCACTCGAACCGGGACAGCCGCCCGATGACCGCTTCGAACCTCGCCGCAGACACGTTTACTGTGCGGCCGCCGATCGCTCTGGTCCGCGGGCTCGGTCCATCCGAGCCGCGCACCGAGGGTACCCGGCGGGCGCTGAACGTGTTCGTCGCGATGATCGGGATCGTGGTCGCAGCTCCGGTGATGTTCGTGGTCGCGACGTTGATCAGGCTGACGTCGCGCGGCCCGGTGGTGTTTGTGCAGACCCGTGTTGGTCTCGACCGCCGCGACCCGGCCAAGGGCGCAGGCAACGGTCGACGGCAGCTCGATCTGGGCGGGAAGCCCTTCCGGATTTACAAGTTCCGGACCATGCACGTGCAGCCCAAGACGGAGCAGGTCTGGGCGCGTCCCAACGACCCCCGGGTGACGTCGGTGGGGCGCGTGCTGCGGAAGTATCGCCTGGACGAGCTGCCCCAGCTGTTCAACGTGCTGTTGGGCGACATGAACATCGTCGGCCCGCGGCCCGAGCAGCCGAGCATCGTCACCAACTTGCAGCAGCAGATCCAGAACTACCCGTTGCGCCACAAGGTGCGGCCGGGCATCACGGGGTGGGCGCAGATCAACCACCACTACGATGCGTCGATCGAAGACGTGAAACGCAAGGTGAGTCTGGATCTCGAGTACATCGGCAAGCAGTCGTTCACCGAGGACCTGAAGATCATGTTGCGAACGGTCCCGGTGGTCGTGCTGCGCAAAGGCGGCTGGTAAGCGGCATTGACGGGCTGACCCAGCGGCCGTGGAGGGGCGCTTCGGCGCCCCTCGACATTTCACCCAGAGAAAACCACCATCATGATACTCGACACGACCCTGCCGCTCTCGCAGGATCAGATGGATTCGCCAAGGGGAGTCGCTCCGCGCATGACACCACCGCACCCGGTGACCGTCGTGGCCGTCACCCAGGACGACCCGTTCTTCACCGGCCGCTTTTTCGAGTCCTTCCTCTCCGCGGCAAGCGGCGGCCGCGTGCGCCTGCTCGAAATCGTGCTACTGCGCAATTTCAACGAGTCGCGGCTCGCGCTGCTGAAGCGGTTTCAGCGCCTCTACGGCACCGCCGATCTGACCCGGCTGCTGACACGGTATGGCGTCGCCCGCTTGGGCGACCTGGCGGGCAGGCCACGCGGCGTGGAAGCACTTGCCGCCAAGGCCGGCGTTCCAGTCCGTCACCTCGCCTCGATCAACGACGAGACGTACCTGCGCACCCTCGGGGAGCGCCACGTCGACGTGCTGCTGTCGGTCTCGGCGCCCGAGATCTTTCGCGCCGGGGCACTGCGCGCCACCCCCCATGCGATTAACATCCACAACGGGAAGCTGCCGTTCTACCGTGGGATGATGCCGACGTTCTGGGCGCTGCTGCACGACGAGCCGGAGGTGACGATCTCGGTGCACACGATGGTCGAGAAGCTCGACGCCGGACAGGTCCTCGCCGAGTACCACGTCCCCATCACGCCGGACGACTCGCAGTTCGACCTCTCGGCCCGGGCAAAGCAGGTCGCCGGGCGCGAAGTAGCCCAGCTGCTGGCGCGGCTGGACACGCCGGAATGGCCCGTGGCCACAACCGTCGACATGTCGCAGAAGCGCTATTTCAAGTTCCCCACTCCGGCCGACGTCGCGCAGCTGCGCGCGAAGGGGAAACGCATGCTATGAGGAGTCCCGTCTTCCTCGCCTCGTTCGATGTCGAGGAGTGGTTCCACGCCGAAAACCTCAAAGCCGCGCTTCCCACCACCGATTGGAACAACCTCGAATCCCGCGTCGAGTCGAACACGCACGAGCTGCTCGATGCGCTGGCCGGCGCCGGCGCGCAAGCGACCTGTTTCGTGCTGGGGTGGGTGGCGCGCCGCTACCCGGCGCTGGTGCGCCGCATGGTGGCGGAGGGGCACGAGATCGCGAGCCATTCCGATACTCACCAGCGCCTCTACAGCCTGTCGCGCAGTGCGCTCGCCGAGGACCTGACCCGCGCCCGCGACACCTTGGAGCAGCTGGCTGGGACGCGGGTGTGGGGTATCCGCGCCCCGATGTTCTCGATCTCGGACGCGGTTCTCGACTATCTCGCCGAGGCCGGGTACTGGTACGACTCGAGCTTTTATGACTTCAAAGCACACGATCGCTACGGCCAGCTCACCACGGCGATCGATCCCGAGCAGCCCGTCGTGCAGGTGCGGCCGGGATTGCTCGAGCTGCCGATGTCGCGGGTGGCGATCGGTCCGGCGACGGTGCCGTGGGCGGGCGGCGGCTATTTCCGCCTCATCCCGCCGCGCCTGTACCGCTGGGGCGTGCGGCGCCGCCTCGCGCAGCGGTCCTGGTTCATGTTCTATTTCCACCCCTGGGAGCTGGACACCGGCGAGACCCCTCCGCCGAACCTTGCCAGGACCTTACGATTTCGTGCGTACGTAGGTCGCAGCCGGATGCGACGCGATCTCCGCGTGTTGTTAGCGCAGTTCGGATCATCTCGTATCGACCACGTGCTCCGGCGCATGGGGCATCGGCCACCAGGAGAGTCGACCGCGCCCGAGTCCCCTGCAGTGGCCACGGCATAACCGTTGCACTAACGCCTCACGATCTGTCTACAATCAGACGCCCCCCCATCGTCCCTGGAAAGGGAATCGTGCACTCGAACACCCCGACCTGCGTATGAAGGGCGGCAAGAAGCCGAGCCTCACCCATCACACGGTCGCTGGGATCCTGTGGCTCTCCTACGGGAAAGCCGCCTACTTCATCCTCCAGCTCGTGGTCGTCGGCGTACTCGCGCGGCTCGTCACACCGGCCGCCTTCGGTGTCGTCAACGCCGCCCTCATCGTCATCGGGTTTTCGGCGATCGTCTCCCAGCTCGGGCTGGGACCGGCGCTGGTGCAGCGGCCCGTGCTCGAGCGCCGCCACATCGATACCGCGTACACTTTTTCCTTTCTGTTCGGTCTTTCGCTTGGCGCTATTCTCTGGTTCGGCGCTCCCCTGGCCGCAACGTTCCTGCGTATGCCCGATGTGACGCCGGTGTTGCGAGCACTCGCCTGGGTATTCCCGCTCAACGGACTCCAGACCGTTGGACAATCGCTGTTGAGCCGGGACCTGCACTTCTCCTGGCTCGCCAACCTCGACGTGATCAGTTACGGCCTCGGCTTTGGCGTGCTGGGAATCGTGACGGCCCTGCTCGGGTGGGGGATATGGGCGCTCGTGGCTGCCCAGATCGGTCAGTCTCTGGGACGCACGGTCGTGCTCCTGTGGAAGCACCCGCCCAGGCTCGCGTTCATCCTCGACGGTCCGGCCTTCCGGGACCTGGCCTATTTCGGCGGCGGGTTCACCGTGGCCCGCATCGCGAACTACATCGCCGTGAACGGCGACAACTTCATCGTCGGACGGTTTCTCGGCGCCGCTCCGCTCGGCTACTACGGACGAGCCTATTCCCTCATGTCGGCCCCGGCATACGCCTTTGGCACGGTCCTCGACCAGGTCTTGTTCCCCGCCATGGCGAAAGTGCAGGATGACATGAAACGCCTCGCGGCGGCGTATCGCCGCGGTGTCGCGTTGATCGCGTTGCTCGTGCTGCCCGCCAGCGTGGGGATCATCTACCTCGCCCCCGAGGTGATTCGCCTCGCTTTGGGCCCGAAGTGGGGACCCGCCGTCGTCCCGTTTCAGATCCTCGGGATCGGCATGCTGTTCCGGACCAGCTACAAGATGAGCGACTCGATCTCGCGATCCACCGGCGCCGTGTACCGGCGGGCCTGGCGCCAGATGATCTACGGCGGGCTCGTCGTCCTCGGAGCGTGGATCGGGACGCATTGGGGGATCGTCGGCGTGTCGTGGGGCGCCCTCTCGGCTCTGACGGTGAATTTCTTCCTCATGGCGGCCCTGGGGCAGCAGGTCGCCGGGCTCTCCTGGGGCGAGTTCTGGATGGCCCATCGGCCCGCCGTTCTCCTCACCCTGGCGTCGTTCCCGCTCGTGTGGGCCGCGACCTCCGTATTGCGAGGCGCCGGAGCTCCCGCTTTCGTGACGCTCGGGGCTGGAGGCCTGATCCTCGTCGCCGCATGCGCGCTCCTCGTCTGGCTTCTGCCGCGGCTGTTCCTCGGGTCCGATGGCCAATGGATGGCCGAGACGATGCGCGGGTTCCTGAACAAGCTGCGCCGCAAGGAGGGGCGACCGAAGCTCGGCGGCGTGTTCGACGCAACGGCGGCGGCGGACAAGGGATGACGATCGCTGAGCGCCTGCAGCCCACCGATTCGACTGCGGCGCCCCCGCGACCGGTTCGTCTCGCCGTACTGCGCGCGCTGTTCGATCGGCTGCACGCCGAGCACATCCGGTACTGCCATTGGAAGAGCAACGAACACCTCCTGGCGTCCTTCACCGGCACCACCGATGTCGACGTGCTCTTCGACCGCAACGCGATCATCCCGCTGACGCGCATTCTCGGCGCCACCGGTTTCAAGCGATTCGTGGTCAAGCCCGGTCGTGGATATCCGGGGGTGGAAGATTACGTGGGATTCGATGGCGACACGGGAGCCCTCACCCACCTGCACGTCCATTATCAGCTGACGCTCGGCGAGAAGTTCCTGAAGGGACACCGCCTGCCGTGGGAGGAGCGCTATCTCACCTCCCGGGTGTGGGACCCCGAGTTCGACCTGTACGTCGCCGACCCGCATCTGGAGCTGGTCGTGCTGCTGGTGCGGATGGTGATGAAGTGGCGCGTCCGGGACTCGGCCAAGGAGGCGCTCGGGAGCCCGTACCTTTCCGGTGGCGTGCTGCGTGAGCTGGCCTGGCTCAAGGCGCGAGTGGACGCGCAGCGACTCATCGAGGTTGCACGTGATCTCGTCGGGCCGTCCGCAGCCGCTCTCCTCCCCGGGCTGATCGAGGACCCGCGCCCGTCGGTCGGGCAGCTGCGGGCATTCGGCCGCCGCATCACCCCGTCGCTCGACGAGTATCGTCTGTTCGAAGCGACCGAGGGCGCCCGCCAGATGCTGGGCCGGGAGCTGGGCGTGGTCTGGTGGAAGCTGCGCAACTGGTTTCACGGAGCCCCGACAAGGAGTACTCGCACGTTGCCTCAGGGCGGGATCACTGTGGCGTTTCTCGGAGCTGACGGCGCAGGCAAGTCGACGGTCACCACCATGATGGCGGAATGGTTGGCGCGCGAGATCGCAGTCGTCACGACCTACGGAGGCAGCGGCAAGGGATCAGCCTCGTTCTCGAGGCGACTCATGCAGCGCGTCGGGGCGCTGCGGCGCCGGCTGATCGGGAGCGCGCGTCCACCGGTCCGACGGGGGCCCGGGGCTGCAGCGGAATCATCCGGCTCGCCGCCATCGCTTGCTCGATTGGTCTGGATCCTGGCGTTGTCGCGCGAGCGGCGGCGGCGTGCGCGCGCGGCGCGCCGGGCGAAGGGGCTGGGCATGATCGTCATTTCCGACCGGTTCCCGCAGAGCCAGTTCCCCGATGGGAACGACGGCCCTCGACTCACGCGCTGGCGCGAGCGCGGGTCTTGGGTGGCTCGCGCCACAGCCCGGCACGAGGATGCGACGTTCCGCTTCGTCGATCTTTCGCCTCCCGATCTCGTGGTGAAGCTGCACGTCACACCAGAGACGGCCTCGGCACGGAAGCCCGAGACGCCGGCTGAACAGGTCCGCACAGGAATCGAAGTGATCCGCGGGTTGCGGTTCCCGCATCCCACCCGCGTCGTGGATCTCGACGCCGAGCAGCCGCTCGCTCATGTCGTTCTCGAGGCGAAACGCGCGGTGTGGAAGATCATTTGATGGGAGGGTGAACGCTGCAAGCATGCCGTCAGCTTTTGTGAAAGCATCCCATAAGCCTCCGCTTGCTACCTTCGTGCCAGCCCCCACACACACCTGGAGACGCACGACGACCGCCGCACGCTCTCGAACGACGACCTCGTCGCCCGTCGCCTCAAGGACTCTCGGTGCTCCGCAATCCAAGACGCAGAGCGAGCCGTCGCGGCTGCAGAATCTCGGCGGCGGCGTGCTGTTGACCGTGCAGGCCAACTGAGATGTGTGGCATCTCCGGCTTCTGGAACCCGGACGGCTTGAACGCGGACGAGGCGCGACACACGCTCACCGCAATGACCGACGCGATCCGCCATCGCGGGCCGGACGACGCCGGGGAGTGGATCGACCCCGCGTCTGGAGTGGCATTAGGGTCGCGGCGGCTGTCGATCATCGATCTGTCACCCGCCGGGCATCAGCCCATGGAGTCGGCCGGCGGACGATGGGTCATCACCTTCAACGGGGAGATCTACAATTTCCAGGAGCTGCGGCGTCAGCTGATCGAGCTCGGGCATCGTTTCCGGGGCCGCTCCGACACCGAAGTTCTCCTGACGGCGATCGACCAGTGGGGAGTGCGCGCCGCAGTGGAGCGCTGCAACGGGATGTTCGCGTTTGCGGTATGGGACCGACAGCAGCGCGTGTTGCACCTGGCGCGTGACCGCGCTGGCGAGAAGCCGCTGTACTACGGATGGCAGGACGGGACGTTCCTGTTCGGATCCGAGCTCAAGTCGCTACAGCGACATCCGGCGTTTCCCAGGCGCGTTGACCGCGACGCGGTGGCGCTGTTCCTACGACATGGCTACGTCCCCAGCCCACACAGCATTTATCTCGGAGTGAATAAGCTGCCACCCGGCAGCCTGCTCTCCATCGGCCCAGATGCAATGGGCCGAGAACCACGGCCGGTGGCCTATTGGTCGGTCAGAGCCGTCGCGGAGCGAGGAACGACGGACCCGTTCCGCGGGGATGCTGTCGAGGCGGTAGAAGAACTGCACCGGCTGCTGCACGACGCCGTGGGGATCCGGATGGAGGCAGATGTCCCCCTCGGCGCGTTCCTGTCAGGAGGAGTCGATTCATCGTGCATCGTGGCGATGATGCAGGCGCAGCGCACCGAGCCGGTCAAGACGTTCACCATCGGCTTCCGCGAACAGGCACACGACGAGGCGCGCGACGCCGCCGCGATCGCCCGACATCTCGGGACACAGCACACCGAGCTGTATCTCACACCGGCCGACGCGCTCGCGGTCA
>CAZXKN010000234.1:0-6091 GCA_964641815.1 uncultured Gemmatimonadaceae bacterium
GCGCCGCCGCGCGCCAGCGCCTCCGGGATGATCTCGATCACGCAGACGGCGAGCATGAATCCCGCGCCGAACGCGACCGAGTGCTCGATCACCCTGAGGCTCCTGCGCGCGTGCCGCACCACCGCAAGCGCTCCGAGCACGTTGGCGGACGCCGCAACGAGGGCATAGACGAGCGCGGTCAGGCCGGCCCCCCGATTTCACGGACACGCTCGAGCAGCCGTTCCCGCTGATTCCGCTTCGGGTCCTCGAGTACCTCCCCGAGCAGTCGCTCCAGCATCGCGCCGATATCGGGGCCGGGACGCACCCCGGCGGAGATCAGGTCGTCTCCTCCGACCGCCAGATCCTTGAGCATCAGAGGATCGTGGGCCGCGCGAATCGATTCGACGACAACCGGGAGCGGCGAGCGGGGCGCTGTGGCGCGGCGCAAGGCCAGCAAGTCGTCGGCGGCCGGCCCGACCGCAGACAGCCAGCGGCGCACGTCTGCCAGCTTCTTGGGATCGGGATAGCGCTCGCGCCAATCCCGGATCGCCCGGCCGCGCTCGATGTCCTTGTTGGCGCACTTGAGCCGGGTGAGCAACGAGGCCGGATCGGACGCGAGCAGCGACGAGACGAGCACGGGATCGCGCGGCAGCTTATCCACCGCTCCTCGCACCTCCGGCCCCGCACTGCGGATCTCCGGCAGCCAGATGCGCGCGGCGCCGGCCTCACGCCACAGCGTCACGAGCTTCGACACCTTGCGTGCCGTCGCCATCCCCTTGAACCACTCGTCGCGCACACGCTCCGCCGACAGCTGGGCGAGCCCCTGGGCGTTGGCCTGGGCCGCCTCCCAGGTCTGGCCGTGGATGCGGAAGTCGAACCGGGCGCTGAAGCGGAGGGCCCGCAGAATGCGCAGGTAGTCCTCCTGAAACCGCCAGTTGGGGTCGCCGACCGCGCGGATCAGCTTGCGGTCGAGATCGTGTGCGCCGTGGAACGGATCGCGCCACTCGTGCCGCAGCGGGTGATACGCGATGGCGTTGATCGTGAAGTCACGCCGCGCGAGGTCATCGGTCAGCGACACGCCAAACGCGACCTGGGCGTGCCGGCCGTCGGTCTGCACGTCCTTGCGGAACGTCGTGACCTCGTGGGGCCGCCGCTCGCTGTCGAGCACGGCAATGGTGCCGTGCTCGATGCCGATGGGGACCGTGCGGCGGAAGGTCTGCTGCACGACGTCGGGCGTGGCCGCCGTCGTCAGATCGAAATCATGGTTCTCGAGGTGCAGCAGGTTGTCCCGCACGGCGCCGCCCACGCACCACGTCTCGTATCCGGCCTCCTCGAGGCGGCGGGCGATGTTGAGGACTTCACGCGGGATAGGGAGCGTCTGCGGGAACGGGGCGCTCACCCGCACAGCACACTCCCACCGTTCACGTTGAGGATCTCCCCGGTGAGGAAACCGGCAAGGTCGGAGCAGAGGAACACGATCGGACCGGCGATTTCCTCGGGTGTCGCGACCCGCCCCATGGGAATCGTGCGCTCGATCGCGCGGCGCCCCGCTCCCCCGTCGGCCGCGTAGGGAATGGCCGACATCTCGGTATCGACCCATCCCGGCGCGACGCAATTGACGGTGATGCGCGGCGCCAGCTCGACGGCGAGCGACTTTGTGAACGAGATGACGGCGCCCTTCGTCGCGGCGTAGTCCGCATGAAACGCCTCGCCGCGCTGGCCGGCGGTCGACGCCACGAGGACGATGCGGCCGCCGTCGGACAGGCGCGGAATCGCGGCCCGCGTGACGAAGAACACGCTATCGAGGTTGGCGCGCCGCGTCCGCTCCCACTGCTCGGGCGTCAGCGCCGCCACCGCCTGCGGCACCGGAGGCCAGATGCCGTGATTCACTACCAGCAGATCGAGCCCACGCTGCGCGACGTGCGCCACGACCCGCTCCGCAGCATCCTGATCGCCCAGATCGGCGCCGACCGCCTCGGCCTCGCCGCCGGCCTCCCGAATCGCCGCGACGGTCGCGTCTGCGTCGTCGCGACGCGTCGCGTAGCCGATCGCCACGCTGGCCCCGGCGCGCGCCAGCAGCAGCGCCGTCGCCCGGCCGATGCCGCGGCTGCCCCCGGTCACGAACGCCCGCCGGCCCGAGAGGTCGATCACCCCGCGAGGCGCTCCTCGATCCAGGCGCAGATGATGTGCTCGACGGCGAGGTGCAGCTCCTGGATACGCGCCGTGTCGTCGCTCGGGATGACGAGGGCGATGTCGGCCAGCTCGCGCAGCTGGCCGCCGGACTTGCCGAGGAAGGCGACGACTTCCACGCCCCGGGCGCGCGCGGCCTGCGCCGCGCGCACGACGTTGGGACTCTCTCCGCTGGTCGAATGCAGCACCAGGAGATCGCCGGGACGGGCCAGCGCTTCGACCTGGCGCGCGAATACTTCGTCGAAGCCCATGTCGTTGGCGGCGGCGGTGAGCAGCGACGTGTCCGTGGTCAGGGCCACCGCCCGGAGTGAGGGGCGCTTGGTTTCGTAGCGGACGACGTACTCGGTCGCGATATGCTGCGCGTCGGCGGCGCTGCCGCCGTTGCCGGCGAAGAACAGCGTGCCCCCGCCTCGCAAGGCCGTTTCGTACCGCGCCGCGATCGCCACGACCGTCTCCACCTGCTCGGCCGCGACGCGACCCGCGAGCGCGGCAAGCGTCCCCAGCCCCTCCCGCAGGCGATCGGGCATCACGCGCCAGCCCCCCGTGCCGCCCGGACGAAATCGGCGAGCGTCCCCGTGGCGTCCGGCACCTCGCCTTCCAGGGCGTTGCCGATGACCACGAAATCGGCGCCGGCGTGTCGGGCTGCGGCCACCGCCTCCGGCGTGCGGATTCCGCCACCTACGAATACCGGCACCGCCGCATCGCCGAGCGCGGCGCGGCATGCCGCGATCACCGCCGGTGGTACCGGACGGTCGGCGCCGCTGCCGGCGTCGAGGTAAACGGCCTGCATCCCGATGAGCCGCGCCGCCCGCGTGTGCGCGGCCGCCAGCTCCGGCTTGTCGGCAGGCAGCGGGCGTGTCTGGCTCACGGCCTCGACACTGGTGACGCGTCCCCCATCGATGAGAATGTACGCGGTGGACAGCGTTGCCACGGGATGCCGCAGCAGAAACGGCACCGCGCGGACGTGTTCCTCGATCAGGTACTGCGCGTTGCGGCCGGAGACCAGGGACAGAAAGAGAATCAGGTCGACCTCATCGGTGAGCTGCATGGCCGAGCCCGGGAACAACGCCACCGGAAGCCCTGGCTCGGCGGCACGGACGGCCGTGGCGACGCGGTGGGTCTGTCCGCCGCCGTCGAACGAACCCCCGATGAGGATGCCCGCAGCGCCCGCCTGCGCGACGGTCCGGGCGAGCGCCGCTGCCACGTCGGGGGCGGTGCACCCGGGATCGATCAGCACGAGCAGTCCGGGGCGCCGGGCGAGCAAGTCCGTCATGCACCACCGCCGGCAATCCGCTGCGCCACGTGGACCAGACCGCCGGCGTCGAGCTCGGCCTGGGCCTCGAAGGCGTAGGTCACGAGCGCGTCGGCCGCGAGCAGATCGAGCGCCAGTTCCCGTCCACCCTCCGGACGAGCCAGCACGCGCTCGAGCAGCCCGCGTCCCGCGAGGGCCAGATGCTCAGGGAGACTTACGGGCGAGTCGCTGAGCCAACGGGTCATCGGCTCGACCAGCGTCGGTGGCGCCGCGGGGCGGCGCGCCGCGAGCCAGGTGACGACGGCGTCGCGCGTCACGCCGGGAGGTAACGCTTCACGATCGTGGCAGTGGCGGCGCGGGTCGCGGGGAGCTGCGTCGCATCGACGACGCCACCCGAGGCGAAGTGCGGCTTCCCGCCGCCTTTCCCCCCAGTCGTGGCGGCGAGCTCGCGTGCGATGTCCCCGGCTTTGACTCCCCGCCCCACGAGATCGTCGGTGACCGCGACGTGGATCCCGGGACGCGCACCACCGCTGAACAGCACGCGCACCGCCCGCGTATGCTGCTCGCGGAACGCGTCCATCGTCAGGGCGATCTGGGCGCGATCGTCGAGATCGGAGTCGATGATGTGCAGCTCGACGTCTCCGATACGCTCGACGGCGCCCCTCCCTTGCGGCGCTCCACCGGAGCGCAGCAGCTCTTCGACCCGCTTCTCGAGTTTGCGATTCTCCTCGAGCAGCGCCTCGATGCGGTGCATCAGGTGCTCGGGCTGCGTCTTCAACGCCTGCGAGGCTTCGCCGAGGCGCCGCTCGAGGTCGCGGGAGAGGCGGTAGGCCGCCGGCCCGGTGATCGCCTCGATGCGGCGCACGCCCGCCTGCGAGCCCGTCTCGTGGGTGAAGCGGAACAGCGCGATCTCGCCGGTCGTGTCCACGTGCGTTCCGCCGCACAGCTCGAGCGAGACCCCGTGGACATCCACCACGCGCACGCGGTCGCCGTACTTCTCGGTGAAAAACGCCATCGCGCCGGCGGCAATCGCGTCTTTGTACGCCATCTCGCTCGTCGTCACCGGGAGACTCTTCCAGATGTGCTCGTTGACGATCTCCTCGATCCGCGCCAGTGTGGCTTTATCGATCGGGCCGTGGTGCGTGAAATCGAAGCGCAGCCGCTCGGCGGCGACGACGGAGCCCGCCTGGCGCACGTGCGGCCCAAGCACCTCGCGCAGCGCCGCGTGGACCAGATGCGTCGCGGTGTGGTTGCGCTCGATGTTGTGGCGACGCTCCCGGTTGACGCGCGCCTGGACGGCAGTCGGCTCGAACGGCTCGCTGAAGTGCCCGACGACGGCGCTCGTGCCGTCGGTCTTCTCGACATCTTCGACCGTCAACTCCCAGCCGTCGCCCGCCACGACGCCCGTGTCGCTCACCTGCCCGCCCGATTCGGCGTAGAACGGGTTTTCCTCGAGCACGAGCTCCAAGGCGTCGCTCGTCTGCCGGAACGCGAGCACGTCGGTCTCGCTCGCCGTGTGCTCGTAGCCGACCCACTGCTGGCGGCCCTTGGGCTTGAGCGTGATCCATTCTCCCGTGCGCGCCGTCCGGATCGCGGGAGCGCCGCCGCGCGCGGCGCGCGAACGCTGGCGCTGCCCGGCGAGTGAACGCTCGAATCCTGCAGCATCGACCTGCTGATTGCGCTCGGCGGCGATCAGCTGCGTCAGATCGAGCGGAAAGCCGTAGGTGTCGTACAGCCGGAACGCATCCTCGCCGCTGATGACCTTCGAGCCACTCAGCTCGTCGAGGCGTTTCAGCCCGCCTTCAATCGTCTCGAGGAAGCGGTCCTCCTCCGCACGGGTGACGCGCGCGATATGGGTGCGCTTCGCCTCGAGCTCGGGATAGATGCTGTGCATCTGGTCCACGACGCGGTCGGTGAGCTCGACCAGCGTCGGCTCGCGCCGCCCCAGGAGCCAGGCGTGCCGGACGCCGCGCCGCAGAATGCGCCGCAGCACGTAGCCGCGGCCGTCACTCGCGGGATAGACGCCGTCGGCGAGCAGGAACGCGACCGCGCGTGCGTGGTCGGCGAGCACGCGGTAGGGCGCGCCCGCGGGTCCGCGATCGTAGGCGAGCCCCACGACCTCGACGGCGCGCTGGATGATCGGTGCGAACAGATCCGTGTCGAAGTTCGAGGGCACGCCCTGCATTACGGCCGCGATGCGCTCGAGGCCTGCGCCCGTATCGACCGAGGGCTTGGGCAGGGAGAGCCGCGACCCGTCGGCCTGGAGATCGTACTGCATGAAGACGAGGTTCCAGATCTCGAGCATCCGCCCCGCGTCGTTCAGGCGCACGAACTCGTCCGTCGAGACTTCCCCCCGCCCGCGCTCGTGGCGCGGCCGCAGGTCGACGTTCAACTCGGTGTTCGGGCCGGCAGGGCCGGTGTCGGCCATCTGCCAGAAGTTGTCCTTGTCGCCCAGGCCGTAAATCCGGGTGTCTTTGATCCCCGTGATCTTACGCCACAGTGCACGGGCCTCGTCGTCGGTGTGGTGGACGGTGACATAGAGGAGGTCGGGGTCGATGCCGAGCCAGTCCGAGCTCGTGACCCACTCCCAGGCGAACTCGATCGCTTCGGCCTTGAAGTAGTCGCCGAAGGAAAAGTTGCCGAGCATCTCGAAGAAGGTGTGGTGCCGGG
>CAZXKN010000235.1:0-12147 GCA_964641815.1 uncultured Gemmatimonadaceae bacterium
CCTTCAGTGGGCTCGCCATCAGCGGCACGGTGGGGAGCTACACCCTGCACTTCGCGTCGGGCAGCCTCACGGCAGTCAACTCCAACTCGATCGCGCTCTCCGCGGGCACAGCATCGAAACTCGGCTTCTTCACGCAACCCGTCGCCACGACCGGTGGAGTTGCGATACCAACGACCGTCCAGGTCGAGATCGAGGACGCGAGCGGCAACCGCGTCACGAGCGCCTCCGCCACCATCGTTATGGCGCTGGGCACGAATCCCAAAAATGGGCATCTCACCGGCACCACGAGCGCCGGGACGGCATCCGGCGTGGCGTCTTTCTCGAACCTCGTGATCGATAGCGCAGCGACTGGCTACACCCTTTCTGCCACGGGTGGGAGTTTCACGGGGGCTACCTCGAACACTTTCAACGTCACGGTGGGTTCCGCGACAAAGCTCGGGTTCCGAATCCAACCCCCGGCGAACACCGGCGGCGGCGCGACGATGGCCACGGTCCAGGTGGAAATCCGCGACGCGGGGGGCAATCGGGTCACGAGCGGCAGTCGCAACGTATCGCTGACGCTCTCGACCAACCCGAATAGCGGGACGCTCTCGGGAACAATTAACAACGTCGCGAGCTCCGCAGGACTCGTGAACTTCACGGACCTGAGCATCGACAGCGCAGCGAGTGGATACGTACTCCAGGCAACAGCGGCCGGAGGGCCCGCGCTTACCAGCGCCAACTCCAGCTCGTTCAACATCATTGTCGGTCCGGCAGCGCAGTTGATCTATCTCGTTCAGCCCGCCGACCCGCAGAGCGACGGTGTGACCGTCACACCGCCAGTCCAGGTTGAAGTCGCCGATCTGGGTGGCAACCGCGTCACGTCCTCGACGGCGACGATCGCGATCGACTTCGGCACTAATCCAGGCGGTAACGCGCTCGGCGGGACCGTATCCAGGCAGGCAGCGGCCGGGCTCGTGTCGTTCGACGACCTCGTTATCACCGGTGCCGGGAGCGGCTATACTTTGGTAGCGACGTCGTCAGGGCTGACGGGGACCGGGCCAAGCAACCCGTTCACCGTCAATTGAACAGGATCGGGATGGGCTGGCGCGCATGATTTGCCCCCGTTGTTCCGTCGGTGAGATCTCCGAAGCCACGCAGGAATGCCTGGTGTGCGGCTTCTCGCGCACGGGCGGCGTCATCGTGGAAGCCAACGACTGGAACCGCGTCGAAGACCCCGTCCTCCCCGCCCTCGAGCGCCAGTTCCAGGTCGAAGGTATGCTGCGCCGCGGCGTCGCGTCCCGCATCTACCTCGCGCGCGATCAGGTCACCGGCCGGCTCTGCTCCCTCAAGGTCCTGCCGCTCACCGAAGAGCTGCCCGGCCAGATCGAGCGCTTCCGCGCCGACGCCCGGCGCGCCGCCGCCCTCGACCACTCGCACATCGTCGCCCTGCACTCCTTCGGCGCCACGGACGAAGCCGTCTGGTACGCCATGGAATACGTCCAGGGCCGCTCGCTCGGCGACCTGCTGCGGACCGCCGACCGCATGGACTTGAAAACCTGCCTGCGGCTCGTCGAGCAGATCGCCAGCGCCCTCGAGTACGGCCACCGCCGCGGCATCACCCACGGCAACCTCAAGGCCGCGAACGTGCTCGTCGATCCCGAAGGCTGGGCCCGCGTCGCCGACTTCGGCCTCTCCTCCGCCTTCGGCACCGTGCCGCGCCGCCAGCCCGAGCTGTCGATCGAAGAGAACTTCGGACACATCGCGCCCGAGCGGTTCGGCGCGGAGGGCGTCGTCGGTCCCGCGTCGGACCAGTACGCCCTTGCCGTCCTCACCTTCGCCTGCCTCGCCCGCCGTCCGCCGTTCGTCGGCGAGACGCTCGACGAGATCATGGTGCACCACCTCGAGGGGCCGGTCCCGCTGCTCGCCGAGTCGCGGCCCGATCTCCCCGCGGCCGTGTCGGCTGCGCTGGCGCGCGCCATGAAGCGCGAGCCCGCAGACCGCTTCCCCGGTGTGCTCGACCTCGCCACCGCCCTCGCCGGCGTGTCGCTCCCCGAGCCGACCATGCTGCCGCTCCCCGCCGCCCGCGCGCCCGAGCCCGTCGCAGCGAAACCGGCGACGCACCCGCTGCTCAAGCTCGTCGAGGCGGAGCTGCACACGCGCGAGCCTGAGCCGGCCCAGCCCGAGTCGCCGCCCGCGGCCGCCGCTGCCGCATCGGCCGCTCCCGTCACGCCGGTCCCGCCGGTCGAGCCGCCGGTCGAAGAGCACCGGCCGCCGCTACTCCTCGTCGATCGCGCCGCCGGCGAGCGCGAATCGCGCGACGACCTCGAGGTCGTCGACGAAGACAAGGAAGAAGCGCAGGAACGCGTCCTCACGCCGGTCCCCGATGACGAGGAGGACGAGGCCGTCGCGGAAGGCAAGCCGCTGCTGCTCTGGCCGGCGCACGAGAACGCGCCGCCCGACGATCATGCCGCGGCCGCAGCGGCCGCCGCCACGGCCGCGGCCGCCCTGGCAAGTGAGCATCTGAACGGCGGGGATCGCACGCCGCTGCTGTTCCCCGATCAGCTGCGCGTCCCGCGACCGGGGCCGACATTCGGCGCCCGCATCTGGCAGATGGCGCGCCGCTGGACCGCGCTGCCCCGCTCGACGCGCGTCGGGTCGAGCGCGGCCGCCGCCGTCCTCGTGCTGGCGCTCGTCTGGTGGCGCGTCGCCAAAGGACACGAGGAGCAACACGGTCCGATTATCGTCGACAATCCGCCCATCGCCGACACGGTGAAGGGCACGCATCCGCCGCCGAAAGCCCCGTCGCACCGCCCGCCCGGTGTCGCCTCGGGGACGACGCGTCCGCCGCGGACTCCCGGGGCAGCGCCGCCGGACAGCAGCAAGCAGACTGCGCAGCCGCCGACGCCCACGGGCTCCGCCGCCGAGCCCGCGCACCTGTTCATCGCCTCGACGCCCTGGGGTGTGCTGTTCGTGGACGACAAACAAATCGGCAACACCCCGCAAATTGACCTCAAGGTCGCCCCGGGGTCGCACAGTATCCGCGTGACCCGGGACGGCTTCCTGTCGTATGAGACCGTGATCGCGATCGAATCGGGTGAAACGCTCAGGCTCACCGACATCGTGCTGCAGGAGAAGCCGCAATGACGGGACTAGCCCGATGCCGGGCGGCGTGGCTCGCCGCCGCGCTCGCTCTCACTCCTGCGCTGGCCCGCGGTCAGGATTCGACGACGTCGCCGAGCGCCGCATACCTGGCCTCCGGGACCCGGCACTACCAGCAGCTCGAGTTTGATTCAGCCTCGGTTGCGCTGCGCCGCGCACTCGCGATCACCGGCGCCGACGCGCTGAGCGACGGCGGGCGCACTCGGGCGCTCACCTACCTCGGCGCCGCCGAGCTGTTCCGCAACAAACGCGACTCGTCCTACGCCGTCTTCCGCCGGCTCGTGGCGCACAACCCGCGCGCCCGGCCCGACCCCCTCGTCTTCCCGCCTGAAGTCACGACGATCTACGACTTCGCCCGCGAGGCGACGAAGGTGGTGCGCGTCGAGCTGCCGCGCGACACGACGATCCGCATCGGCGCCGACCGCTATCTCGCGCGCCTCTACGCCAGCTCGTTCCACCAGATCATCGTTTCGGTGGAGCGGGAAGACGGCTTCACCGTCCGGACGCTCTACGCCGGCGCGATCAGCGATACGCTGCAGGTCTTCTGGACCGGCGACGACACGCTGTTCATGGCGAACGACTCGGGGCGGCTCGTCTTCTCCGTCACGTCGCTCACCAACGCCGGCCGCCAGGGCCGCATCGTCCACATCCCGCTCGATCTCGTGATGGGCCCGCAGGACACGCTGCCGTCGCCGACGCCGCTCCCCGACTCCCTCTTCCGTCCCGAGCGCGAGCCCGCCGGACCGGCGCTGAAGGCGCTGGGACGCGGCGCGGGGTTCGGCCTCGCCGTGGCGGTACTGCCGGGACTCGTCGCCGGCGGCACGTCGCCGTCGGGGAGCCGCTTTGCGGTCGCGGGAGGCCTGACGATCGCCGGGCTGATCGGATTCTTCCATCACCGCCCAGGGAAACCGCTCCCGGAGAACATCAGCGCCAACATCGCGCTGCGTGACGGCTGGGAGAACCAGGTGCGGACCACCAACGCCGAGAACGTGATCCGCGCGCAGCAGAAACGGCTCGACGTGCACACCGGGACGGCCGAAGTGATCGGAGGCAATCCGTGACGCGCCGCCTGCTCACGGCCGGCGCTCTGGTCGCGCTCTCGGCGGCCCCCCTCGCGGCCCAGCGCCCCGTGTGGTGGAACGCCGAGATCTCGGGGATCGGGATGCGGCTCAACAGCCAGACGGGGCCGAGTACCCAAAAATGGTCCGGCGCGTCCTTCGGCTTCCAGGGCCAGATCGTCTACCTCAACCGCATCACGATCGACCTCGGCTACTGGCAGGGGAAGCTCAACGGCATCGGAACAGGCGACCGCGATGTCGTCGAGGGCTTTGCCCAGGTCGGCGTGCGGCCGATGAGCTGGCTCTCGCTGCGCGCCGGCCCGCACGCCTGGACCTACATCTCGGACGCCGGAACGCAGCGCTGGTTCCTGTGGGAAGGGCGCGCACACGCCCAGGGACAGGTGCTCCCCGCCCTGCAGTCGTACCTCGAGGTCTGGAAGGTATTCTCCGCCAACGTCAACGTCCCGCAGGCGTTTCAAACGGGGATGGGGGGCGAAGGTGGGTTCTCGCTGCGCATCCGCGACGTGCCGCTCATTCCGCAGCGGCTCCCCGTGCGGATCCGCCTCGCCTACGGCATCGAGCGCGTGCGCATGAACGGCACGCAGGCCCAGGGATCACGGGCCGAGGTGCTCGACCGCCTCACGCTGGGATTGGGAGTCGAAGCGCCCTGACCGATCAGCGGTCGGGGACGATGCGGTAGAGAATCTCTCCGTTCCGAATCAAGCCGAACTGCTCCCGTGCCGCCCGCTCCTGCGTCGCGGGATCGTTCTCCAGCGCCCGCGCGACGCGCGCCAGCGAGTCGACCTGGGCCCGCATCGATTCCACCGAATCGCGCTCCTGCGCCAGCTGAGTCCGCACCTGCAGCCAGTCGATCGTGCTGTACTCCCCCGCCAGTACCGCGACGAGCAGCAGCACCACCGCGCCCCCGATTCCGGCCATCATCGGGCGCGTCATAGCCCGTACAGGTCCCGGCCGGGGTAGTGGGCGACGTCGCCCAGCGCTTCGTTGATGCGCAGCAGCTGGTTGTATTTGGCGATGCGGTCGGTGCGCGAGCCGGAGCCGGTCTTGATCTGCCCCACCCCACTCGCCACGGCGAGGTCGGCGATGAACGTGTCCTCGGTCTCGCCGGAGCGGTGCGAGATGACGGCGCCGTAGCCGTTGGAGCGCGCCAGCTCGATGCACTGCAGCGTCTCCGTGAGCGACCCGATCTGGTTGACCTTGATGAGAATCGCATTGGCGACGTCTTCTTCAATGCCGCGCGCCAGCCGCTCGACGTTGGTGCAGAACAGGTCGTCGCCCACGAGCTGCACGCGGCTGCCCAGCGTCTCGGTGAGCTTCGCCCACCCGGTCCAGTCGTCTTCGGCGAGCCCGTCCTCGATCGAAACGATGGGATAGCGGTCGATCCACGACTTGTAGAGCGCCACCATCTCCTCCGACGACTTCGTTCCCGCCCCGCTCTTCTTGAAGGTGTAGCTGCCGTCCTTGTACAGCTCCGAGGCCGCCGGGTCGAGGGCTATGGCGACGTCCTTCCCCGCCTCGAATCCCGCCGCCTCGATGGCGGCCATGATCACTTCGAGCGCCGCTTCGTCGTTGGGGAGATTGGGCGCGAAGCCGCCCTCGTCGCCGACCGCCGTCGAGAGATTGCGCTTGGCGAGCACCTTCTTCAGCGCATGGAACACTTCGACGCCGATGCGCAGCCCCTCGGGAAACGTCTCGGCGCCGATCGGGACCACCATGAATTCCTGGAAATCGACCGTGTTGGACGCGTGCGCCCCGCCGTTCACGATGTTCATCATCGGCACCGGGAGGACGTGCGCCAGCGGTCCGCCGAGGTAGCGGTACAGCGGCAGCCCGGCATCCTCGGCGGCCGCGCGCGCCGTCGCGAGCGACACGGCGAGAATCGCGTTGGCACCGAGGTGGCCCTTGTTGGGCGTACCGTCGAGCTCGAGCATCGCGTAGTCGACGGAGATCTGATCCTCCGCGGCGAGCCCTTCGAGCCGCGGCCCGATCATTTCGTTGACGTTCTTCACCGCTTCCAGCACGCCCTTGCCCCCGTAGCGCCGCTGATCGCCGTCGCGCAGCTCGACCGCCTCGTGCTCCCCGGTGGAGGCGCCGCTCGGCACCGCGGCGCGGCCGCTCGCGCCGCTCGCCAGGGTGACGTCGGCTTCGACGGTGGGATTGCCCCGGCTGTCCAGGATTTCACGCGCGCGTACCGAGATGATCGTGCTCATGGTGGCGCCAACCTTAAGGGGCGGCAGGCGCGGCGTCAACGCGGGCGCGCATCGCGGCGATCGCGTCGTGGGCGCGCTGCCGCAGCGCTTCCCGGTCGTGCAGGGTGAGACCGGTCGTCGCGATCGGCTCGCCGACCTGGATACGGATCGGTGTCGGCTTCAGGCGCCAGGCGCCCTTGGGGAGGATGCGAAACGTGTCATGCACGTAGACCGGCACGAGCGGGACCTGGGCGGCGATGGCGAGCCCGAACGGTGCGTTCTTGAACGGCAACAGCTCGCCGCTGCGGCTGCGGGTCCCTTCGGGAAACACCACCGTCGAGGCACCGTGCGCGTGGATGCGCCGCGCCGCTTCGGCGTAGGCGTCCATCGCGCGGCTGCGGTTGGTGCGGTCGATCGTGACGTGGCCGGCCGCGAGCATCGCGGGGCCGAGCAGCGGAATGCGCGCCAGCTCCTGCTTCGCCACGAAGCGGATCGACCCCGGCATCCCCGCCGCCAGCGCCCAGATGTCGAACATCGAGGAGTGATTCGACGCGTAGACGACGGGGCCCGGGGGGATGCGCCCCAGCCCGTCGATCACGAGGGGCGTGCCCGCGCCGCTGAGAATCCAGCGCGACCAGTCGGAGGTGCCCCAGTCGTAGATGCCACCGGGATGGTGCCGGACCCGGAACAGCGCCGCCAGCAGGGTGCCGCTCGCGTGGATCACCGTCGAGACGACGAGGACGACGTAATACCACGCGGTCCGCAGCATCAGGCGGCGAAGTGATCGAAGCCCGCCGGTGCTGCAACCTCGATGCCCCGCTCGGTGAACCGCACGCTCCCCGCGGGACCGTCGACGCACGTCCCGATGCGCGCGAGGGGGATCCCGACCAGACCGCTGAACGCCTGCGCCTGGGTCTCGCCGAACGCGGGCGGCATGGCGACGAGCAGCTCGTACTCTTCACCGCTCGAGGCCGCGATGAGCGGCGCCGCCCCGGGCCAGCAGGGGAGCCGCTCGAGCGAGATCTCGAGCCCCACAGCCGATGCGGCGGCCAGGTGGCGCGCGTCGGCCGACAGCCCGTCGGAGAGATCGATCATCGCCCGCGCCCCCTGGCTGGCGAGCCACTGCCCCGCCTGGATGCGTGGTTCCGGCGCCGCGAAGCGCGCGAATACCGACGTCTCGGGGGTGCGACCGGAGCGGAGCTCGCGCAGCGCCAGCTCCATGGCGCCGAGCCGGCCCGTGACCCACAGCCCGTCGCCCGCTTCCGCCCCGCGGCGGCGCACCGGCCGCGGCGCCGTGCCGATGGAGCATACGTCCACGATGAGCAGCGGCGCCTGCGACAGATCGCCGCCCAGCACCTTGGCGCCGGCGAACGCCGCCGCCTTCCCCACGCCCTCCATAATCTCGGCCGCATGCTCGGCCGGCGTCTCGAGCGGCATCGCCAGCGCCACGAGCACCCCCGCGGCACGCGCCCCTTCCGCCGCGAGATCGGACAGCGAGGCCACGGCGGCGCGATAGCCGATCTGCGACCGCGTGAGCCAGTCGCGCCGGAAATGCACGTTCTCGACCGAGATGTCGATGCTCAGCGCGATCGTCGCCTTTTCGGCGCGCAACAGGGCGCAGTCGTCCCCCAGCGCCTGGGCCGTCGGCCCCAGCCTGGCGAAGATCGCCCGCAAGCGGTCGAATTCCCCACCAGTCCCCAACCGTAGATGTGCACTCACTCCCGGCCTCCCACTACGGCGTCGCGCCGCAGCCGCACGACCCCGCTGTCGGTTGCCACCCACACCCAGCGCGGCGACGCCTGCACGTCGCGCACCGGCGCCGGGAGATCACCGGGGATCGCGAGCCGCTGATACACGCCGCGGCCCACATTCCACCACGCGAGTCCCAACGTCCCGCCCAACCAGACGCCTCCCATATCGCTCCCTGCCGCCGTCAACGTTCCCAGGGCAACGCGCGGCCGCTCCACAGTCCAATGCGCGGCCACCGGATCACGCCACGCGACCTGGTCGGCGAACACCACGACCAGCGTGTCGGCTGCCCGAGCAAACGCCACGACCGGCGCACGCAACGCGGGCTCTGCCTGAATCTCGGAGTCTACCACCGGCGCAGGCGAACCCGGCCGTACGATGCCGAGCCCCGCGCTGCTTCCTACCCAGAGCGTGTCCTGCACAGCGATGAGACTCGACACCGCCACGCCGTTGTCGACCAGCCGCACGATGCGATCTCCGGCGGTGACCACGGCAAGGCCGTGCGTCGTACCGACCCAGATGCCGTCCGGCGCCGGCGCGAGCGCCCGCACATCCTCTGAGGGCAACCCGTCGCTCGCGGAAAAGCGCCGCGCTCGGCCGCTCTCCGGGTCCATCTTGTAGAGCCCTGCTCCAGTCGCGATCCAGAGCTGCTTGCCCGCCGCGAGCAGGCGATACACCGGAGCCCCGCCGAAGCCGCTCCCGGCCTGCGGCTCGACGGATGTGGTCTGAGTGAGATCATCCGGCAGCCATGTAACACCGGATCGATCGCTGGGTAGACCGACCGCGGGGCCACGCCCCGGGGTTGGGCCACGCCCCGGGGAGCTTGTCACCCAGACGCCGTCCGGCCCGGGCGCGAGCGCGTCGGCGCCCATGCCGATCAGTGTAAACGGCAACGGCTCCCACTGCGCCATCGTCGGATCGATGCGGACCAGCCCCAGTCCGTTCGTCCCGAAGTAAAGATCGCCACCTTCCATCGGCCGCGCTGCGGCGGTGAACTGATAGGAGCGCAGCCGCGGGTCGGTCAGAATCAGGGCGCGCAGCGCTTGCGCCATCGGTGCGGTCTGCAACGCGGTCTGCACGTCGAGCGGGGTCACGCGCCGCTCGGGGGGCGGCAGCGGCGTTCCCGGAATCGCGAGCAGCCCGCCGCGCGGCAGAAACCGCCATCCCGTCTGGTCGCGCACGAACACTCCGCTCGCCGGATCGCGCGCGTCGAGCAGCAACCCCGAGACGCCGCCCGCCGCGGAACCTGAGTCCCAGCGATGCTGATCGACGTCATAACGCGCCCACCCCTCGTCCGTCCCGAGCCAGACGGCATTACCGACGGGGTCGGCGAGGGCGAGCCGCACGTGCGCCGCGGGATAGCCGTCGAGCGTCGTCACCGGGAGCTGCCAGGCGTTCACCCGCCGGTCGTAGATCAGCAGCCCGTGCCGCGACGCGGCAAAGACGACCCACGGAGATGCGGCGACCGCGTCGATCACGGAGAAATCCGAGACGAGCACGCGGTCTTCCGGTCGCCAATTGCGTGTTTGCGCTCCCAGGATAGTCGGCAGCGCGAGCAACCAGCCGAGCCTCATACCGCTTCCGGCGGCTCCAGCACCGTCAACACCGGCGGGCCGGGAGGTGTTGCGTCGCTCCAGGTGCGCCACACTTCGGGGAGCGACGCCAGGACATCCGCGGGGCGCAGGCTGCGCGCGCTCCAGGCACGCGCGCCGAGCTCCGCCGCACGCCCCAGCGCATGGGCGCCGAGCGCGGCCGCTTCGGGCGCGGCGACGCCGCGCGCCAGGAACGCGCCGATGAAGCCGGAGAGAACGTCACCCGATCCGCCCGTGGCGAGCCCCGGGTTGCCGGCGGCCACGACATGCACCGGTCCCCGCACGTCGGCGATGACGGTGGGCACACCCTTGAGCAGCACGCAGCCGTGCAGCGTCTGCGCCGCCTTCGACACCGCGGCCCAGCGGTCGTTGGCGACGGCGTCGGCGAGCTGATCGCCGGCGAGGGCGCGGAATTCTCCGAGATGGGGTGTGAACACGAGCGGTCGCTCGGTGCGTCCTTCGAACAACATCAAGGCGTCGGCATCGACAACCGTCGGAACGGGACGGCGGGCGAGCACGGCTGCGAGAAACGGCTTGCGTGGCAGATCGCGCCCGAGGCCGGGGCCGACGACGAGGGCGTCGGCCCATTCGAGCGCCTCGCCCACTTCGGGCTCGAGCCCGGGCCCCAGTCCCGAGGGCACGGTGAGGACGTCGGGGAGACTGGCACGCGCGGCGGCGAGTGTCTCTTCAGCGGCGACGAGCTTCACGAGGCCCGCGCCCGCCGCCAGCGCCGACCGCGCGGCATGCAGCGCGGCTCCGGTCATCCCGGCGGAGCCGCCGACCACGGTGACGCGGCCGCGATCGCCCTTGTGCATCGTAGCGCTGAGTCCCGGCAGGCGGGCGCCGGCCCAGGCGTCGGTCACGAGCACGGGCGCCGTCAGTTCGGCCGGCGGGAACCCGATGTCGACCACGATGATGCGGCCGCACCATTCGCGCGCCAGAAGATGGCCACGCCGCGCGCCGCCGAAGGTGATGGTGATCTGGGCACGCACCGGCCCGTGCGTCTCGCCGCTCGTGAGATCGAGACCGGTCGGGCCATCGAGCGCCACGACCGGCAGCGCGCTCGCGACGAGGCGATCGGCGGCGTTCTTGACCTCACCGCGGACGGGTCCGCTCGCACCTGTGCCGAGCAGCGCGTCGATGGCGACGGCGGCCGCGGGCCACGGCTCTTCGCGGGTCAGCTCGGGCACGCCGCTCAACCGGGCCAGGGCGCGGTTGTCGATGGCGTCGTCGGTCTTGGGGTCGAGGCCGTAGACCCACACCGGAACGCGGGCGGCATGCAGCGCCCGGGCGAGCACCCAGCCGTCGCCGCCGTTATTGCCCGCTCCGGCCACCACGAGGACGCCGCGCTTCACGGCGTCGGGAAAGGCGCGCATCACTTCGATGGCGGCGGCGCGGCCCGCGCTCTCCATCAGGACGCGGCTCGGGATGAGATACTTGCGCCGCGCCGCGGTATCCCACGCCGCCGCTTCGGTCGCGGAGAGCACGGGAATCGTCGCCGGTGCTGTCACAGAATCACCACCCCGCCGTAGCCCACCACGCGCGCCTCGTCCCCGGTCACCCACCCCGAATGGCGGTAGTCCACCACTTCGGCCTGGGTGCTGCCGAGCGCGCGGGCCGCGGCGATCACGGTCGCCGCCGCGGCACGACCGCACATCGACACCCGCTCCGCGCGGCAGCGGCGCAGCAGCTCCGCTCCGTCGAGGGCGCGAATGGCGCCCAGCACCTGGGCGTCCTTCAGCTCGGTCATCGCGGCGGGCTCGTAATGGTTGAGGTCACTCGAGGCCAGCAGCAACAGCGGCTCCGGCCAGCGCCGGACGAGGCGCGCCAGCGCGTCGCCCAGCGCCTGCGCTTCTTCCCAGCCGTCCCACGCCAGCAGGAGCGGCACGATCCGCACGTCCGCGCGGCGCAGCTGCAGGAACGGCAACTCCACCTCGATCGCGTGTTCGTCCTGGTGCGCGGCGCGGTCGATGCCGACCAGCGGAGATTCGGCCAGGAGCGCGGCGGCGAGCGCGTCGTCCACCGGCACGAGCCCGAGCGGCGTGGCGAACGCACCCGTTTCCCACAGCGATGCCCCGCCGGGAGCCCGACACCGACCACTGTGATTGGGACCAACGATAACCACGAGCCGCGGAACGTCGAGCCGTGCGAAGACGTGTGCGGCCGTGACGCCGGAGTAGATGTAGCCGGCGTGGGGCGCGATCGCCGCCCGGGCGCGGGCGGCGTGCGCCATCGGCTCGACCGGCTGCAGCAACCCCCGGACGTCCCGTTCCAGCGCCTCGCGTGATCCGGCGTAGAATCGCCCGCTCACCGCGGGCGGTCGTACCGGACCGGGCGCGAAGGCTATTTCAGGCTCTGACCGATCGCCCGGCCGAACGAAATCTCGCCGTTATCGAT
>CAZXKN010000236.1:0-10096 GCA_964641815.1 uncultured Gemmatimonadaceae bacterium
GAGGTCCTGGCGCGCTACTCGCGCGTGCTGCCGCTCAGCATCATCACGCACCGCGAACGCCGCGGCTACGCACGCAGCCTCGAGGAGTTGCTGCGGCTCGCGCTCGAGCGCACCGACCGGCCCAAGCGCGACTGCGCCATCACCCTCCCCGGCGACTTCGTGTATTCCCCCGAGGCCATGGACGACATGGTGAAGCGCATCGAATCGGGCTCGGATCTCGTGGTGGCCGAGCAGGTCGCGGGCGTGGGGGCTCGCACGCGCGCGCATCGCTTCGTGCGCCGCTGGACGCCGCGCCTGCTGCGCGTGCACGGCGTGCGCGACTCCGTCTCGGGGTTCCTGGCCCTGCGGCTCATCACGCTGCGCCAGGCGCTGCGCCCCAACACGGGAACCCTGCTCAACACCGACGCGTGGATCGCCAATGCCGAGCTGCTCGCCCGGCTGGTGCCACACGCACGGCGCGTCGACACCCTGGCCGTCACCGGCCGCTACGACATGCAGCAGCGGCCCTCGCGGGTGCAGCCGTGGCAGATGCTGCTCGCGGCATGGCGCGCCCGTCCGGTGATCCGCGCGGCGGGAGCGACGGTGCTGCTGCTCGCGGCGCTGGTGCTGCACCCCCGCCCCGCCGCGGCGCAGCAGGATCCCAACGCGCATCCGGTGGCGCCGCCGCCCGCTCGGGCTGCGGCATCGTCGACCGCCGTGGCAACGGCCCACGCCGCGCCGCAGCCGGTGCCGTTTCCGATCGGCGAGCGCATGGTCTATTCCGCCAAGTACGGGCCGTTCAGCGTCGGTGAGGCGACCATGGAAGTGGCCGGCACGGACACCATCCGCGGCGCCGAGATGGTGCATATCCGCTTCCACATCCAAGGGGGCGCACTCTGGTACCACCTCGACCAGACGCTCGAATCGTGGGTGGGCCGCAAGGACTTTCGCTCGCGCCGCTACGTCACCCAAACCGATGAGCGGGGCAAGAAGCGCAACAACACGTTCGAGATCTTCCCCGATTCCGGGTTCTATCGGGAGGCGGGCGTGGATAGCGCCAAGCCGACGGTGGCCGACCCGCTCGATGACGCGGCCTTCCTGTATTGGGTGCGCACCGTCCCGCTCGAGATCGGCAAGCGCTACGAGTACCAGCGCTACTTCCGCCCCGACCGCAACCCGGTGATCGTCGTGGTGGAGAAGCGCGAGAAAGTCAGCGTCGCAGGGAAGAAGTTCAACGCGATCGTGATCCGGCCGATCATCCCAAAGGGGCGCGGCATTTTCGCCGAGCAAGCCGAGGCCCACATCTGGTTGTCGGACGATCCGCAGCACCTGATCCTCGCGCTGCAGTCGAATTTTTCGTTCGGCACGGTCACCCTGAAGCTCAAGGAGTTTTCGGTTCCCTCGCCGGAGCATCCATGACCGAGTACCGCGAGGCGGACTTCAGCCGGTTGAAGACTGTTCCGATCGCCGAGCGCCGCAACAAAGTCGACCCCACCCTTCTCGCCCACCCGCCCGGTAGCGATGCCACATTCCGCGCGTTCTGGAATTCTCTGCCGGACGTCCTGGCCGCGCGCGACCTACGCGCAGTGGCCCAGGCGGTCGCCGCCGCGGCGGGACGCCGCGCCGTCGTCGCGATGCTCGGCGGCCACGTCGTCAAAGTGGGGCTGGGACCGTTGCTCGTCACGCTGATCGAGCGGGGGGTGCTGACGCACGTCGCGATGAACGGCAGCGCAGCGATTCACGACTTCGAGCTCGCCGCCTACGGCGGCACCAGCGAAGACGTCGCCGCGGGCCTCGCCGACGGCACGTTCGGGATGGCGGAGGAGACGGGACGCGAGATGAACGCCGCGCTCGCCACGGCGGCGGCGGCCGGCCGCGGTGCCGGCGAAGGGCTCAGCCTCGCGCTCGCGAGCCGGCAGCCGCTGCCCGGGGCCGCTGCGTCGATCCTGGTCGCGTGCGCGCGGCACGGCGTTCCCGTGACCGTGCACGCGGCGGTGGGCGCGGAGATCATCCATCAACACCCCAGCGCCGACGGCGCGGTGATCGGGGCGACGAGTCACCGCGACTTCAAGCGCCTGGCGGCGAGTCTCCCCGGCCTGCACGACGGCGGCGTGGTGATGAATCTGGGGAGCGCGGTGGTCATGCCCGAAGTGTTTCTCAAGGCGCTCACCATCGCCCGCAACTTGAACGGCGGGAACCCGACGGGGTTCATGGCGTGCGACTGCGACATGCAGCGCCACTACCGCCCGCGCGTCAATGTCGTCGAGCGGCCCACGCTGAACGGCGGGCGCGGTATGCAACTGACGGGGCACCACGAGATTCTCGTGCCGCTGCTGGTCTGGGGCGTGCTGGCGGCGCTGGGCGACAAAACGTCGGCGGGGTCACCGTCGACCGGACGATGACCCCGTCACAACCCGCGCAGCGGTGGATCAGGCCGTGTCGCGCTTGCCGCGAATGGTGTCGCGCACGC
Source organism: uncultured Gemmatimonadaceae bacterium (assembly GCA_964641815.1). Taxonomy (GTDB): domain Bacteria; phylum Gemmatimonadota; class Gemmatimonadetes; order Gemmatimonadales; family GWC2-71-9; genus DASTHG01. Next base: position 2,450 of record CAZXKN010000236.1, read on the forward strand.
GGTCGGCGGTCGCGGGACTGATCACCCGCAGCACCAGGTAGAAGATGACGCCGATCGCCGCGAGCCAGAGGACGGTCATCAGGATGCCCATCAGCGAGCCGAGCACGCCGAAGATGATCTTGAGCGCGAGCCACACCAGCACGGCGAAGATCGCGAAACCGAGAACGCTTCTGAACATACGGCCTCCCCAGTGGCCCCACAGGTCAGCGGATCCTACGCCGTGACACCCGCGGGAGTTTCACAGTCCGACATCGCCATCGTCGGCGGCGGAGTGATCGGCGCGGCCTGCGCCCGTGCCGCGGCGCTGCGCGGCCTCCACGTCACCTTGTTCGCACCCGGTCCCGATCCGGCCGCCGCCTCCCGGGCGTCCGCGGGGCTGCTCGCCGCCCAGATCGAGTCGGGTGACGAGCGTCTGCTGCCGCTCGCCGTCCGGGGGCGCGACCTCTATCAAGACCTCGCCGCCTCGCTGAAAGATACCACCGGCACGGATATCGGGTTTCAACCCATCGGCATCGCCACCTGCGCGTTCGATGAAACGCAGGCCGCAGCGCTGTTCGACCTCGTCGCGGAGCAGCGCCAGGCCGGGTTGCGCTGTGACTGGCTGGAACGCGACGATCTGGATGAGCGCTGGCCCGGCGTCGCCCCCGAGGCGCGTGGCGCCCTGTACGCACCCGAGGATGGCTGCCTCGATCCGGCCGCGCTGACCGCCGCCCTGCTCGCCGACGCACGTCGCCTCGGCGTGCGCGTCAGCCAGGAGCCGGTGCGTCGCATCCTGACCTCCCAGGGACGCGCCATGGGCGTAGCCACGGCCGCCAACAGCATCCCCGCTCCGCAGATCGTGATCGCGGCGGGCGCCTGGTCATCGCTGCTCGAGGGACTGCCGCGCCGCGTGGCGGTGGAGCCGGTGCGCGGACAACTGCTGGCGATCGACTGGCCGGAGGGATTCCCCGCCGCCGTCTTTTATCACGGTCACGGATACCTGCTTCCCCGCGGCAGCGAGGCGATCCTGGGCAGCACGATGGAGCACGTCGGATTCGACGGGCGCACCACCGAAACGGGGCTGGCCGAGATCCGCCAGTCGACCGCGCGCCTCTGTCCCGCCATCGCGCAGTCGGCAGTGCGGCGCAGCTGGGCGGGACTGCGTCCCGTCACTCCCGATGGACTGCCCATTCTGGGCGCCGATCCGGAAGTCAGCGGCGTATGGTATGCGACGGGCCACGGCCGCAACGGCATCCTGCTCGCCGGCATCACCGGTGAGATCATCGGAGACCTGCTGTCGTCAGGCCAGACCGACATCGACATCAGCGAGCTCACGATCGATCGCTTCACGCAGGATCAGCCGCTAGCCGATAGACCATAGCCGATCGCGATGTATCGCACCTGCGCCTTCTGCAACGCGGCCTTCGACGGCGACGGCGGGCCCTCGGGCCTCGGCGTCGGACGCCGTCTGGCGTTCGACGAGTGGAAGGCTCGGCTGTGGGTGGTATGTCCCAAGTGCGCCCGCTGGAATCTCACGCCGTTCGACGACCGGCTCGAGCGCATCGAAGCCGTTGCCCGGGCGGCCACCGGAGCGCGGCTGCTCGCCAACACCGAGCAGGTGGCGTTGCTGCGTTGGCAGCACTACGATCTCATCCGTGTGGGGAAGCCGCCGCGCGTCGAGCTCGCGGGGTGGCGCTACGGCGAGCGCTTGGCCGCGCGCAGCCGCGAACGGGCAAAGGTCGTCGTCCCGCTGACGCTCGCTGCGGTGGGACTTGGGATCGCCGCGAATGTCGCGCTCGGTGGCTCCTTTGGCTTTCTCGCCTGGAACCTCGGCCGCACGGTCGACGGTATCTACGTCGCGATGATCGGGTCGCGGCGAGTGCGACTCGTCGAGCCGCCCATCTGCGATCACTGTGGAACCCTGCTGCAGCTCAAGGCGAAACACGTCCAGCACGCCCGGGTCGTCCCGGATACCCATCAGGACCTCGGTGTGCTCGTCAGCTGCCCGACCTGTCATCGCGAAGCCGCGCTGCTCACAGGACCCGACGCCGCCGCGATTCTCCGCCAGGGCCTTGCTTACCTCAACATTCGGCGCTCCGGACGCCGCAAAGCGCACGACGCCGCACGTGTGGTCGATGCGGCAGGGGGTGCCGATCAACTGATCCGCAGCGTCGCGCGGCGCGAGCTGACGTTGCGCTCGCTGCGGCCCGAGGGCCGGTTGGCGCTCGAAATGGCCGTCGATGAGCGCGACGAAGTGCTGGAGCTGGAGCGCCAATGGCGCGACGCCGAGGAGATCGCGGAGATCGCCGACGGCACGCTCAGCAGCGACGCCGCGTTGGAGGAAGAAATGAAACGACTTAGGGAACGGGGCGATCAACCGTCCGGTTGAAAAATGGCTTCCACGCATCTCACGCGGCGGCTATCTTCAGCGCCGATGGCCGCACCGCTGGTTCAGATCACACCACGCATCCCCGGAGCACCCGCGCATCCGGCGGGGGCCCCCGAGCGTAAGCCCGCCTGGCTCAAGGTCAAAGCGCCCGGGGGACCGACCTATCTCAACGTGAAGCAGATGATGCGCGACCTGCGGCTGCACACGGTGTGTGAAGAGGCCCATTGTCCCAACATCGGCGAATGCTGGGAGCATCGCGCCGCCACGTTCATGATCCTGGGTGACGTGTGCACGCGCAACTGCGCCTACTGTGCGGTGGCCCATGGCACGCCCGCTCCGCTCGACGTGCAGGAGCCCGAGCGGCTCGCCGATGCTGTGGCGCAGCTCGGGCTGCGCCATGTCGTGATCACGAGCGTCGACCGCGACGATCTGCCCAACGGCGGCGCCGAGATGTTCGCGGCCTGCATCAGCGCGATCCGGCAACGGCTCCCCGACACGTCGATCGAAGTGCTGATCCCCGACTTCAAGGGGAACCGCGCGGCGCTGGAGATCGTCGTTGCGGCAGCGCCCGACATCCTCAATCACAACCTCGAAACGATCGAGCGGCTGTACCGCATCGCCCGCCCCGGCGGCCGCTATCCGCGTGCGCTCGAGCTGTTGCGGCGCGCGAAAGACCTGCGCCCCGATGCGCTCACCAAGTCCGGGCTGATGGTGGGGCTCGGTGAAGAATGGGACGAGCTGCTCGGCGCGATGCACGACCTGCGCGCGCAGGACGTCGCGATTCTCACGGTGGGACAGTACCTCCGTCCCTCCGATGCGCATCTGCCGATCGCCCGCTGGTACACGCCGGCCGAGTTTTCCGAGTTGAAGCGGCTGGGCCTCGAGATGGGATTCCGGCACGTCGAGTCGGGTCCGCTCGTGCGCTCCAGCTATCACGCCTGGGAGCAAGTGGAGGCTGCGACCCTGCCATGACCACAGTGACCGCACCGCCCGCCAAGGGAGGGGGCGACACGCAGGCGGCGCAGCAGCGCCGCATGCTCCGTGAGATGCTCCTCATCCGGCGCTTCGAGGAGAAGGCCGCCGAGGCGTACGCTCTCGGCAAGATCGGCGGCTTCTGCCATCTCTACATCGGGCAGGAAGCCGTCGCCGTCGGCGTCTCCGCCGCCCTCGAGCCGACCGACTACGTCATCGCCTCCTACCGCGAGCACGGCCAGGCGCTGGTGCGCGGCATCTCCCCGCGCGCCGTCATGGCCGAGCTGTTCGGGAAGAGCACCGGGTGCTCGAGCGGCAAGGGCGGCTCGATGCACTTGTTCGACGCGGAGAAGCGCTTCATGGGCGGCCATGGCATCGTGGGCGGCCACCTGCCGCTCGCGACCGGCCTCGCGTTCGCCATCAGGTACCGCGGCGGCGACGAGGTGTGCGTCTGCTTCTTCGGCGAAGCGGCGGTGAACATCGGGGCGTTTCACGAAGCGCTAAACATGGCCTCGGTCTGGAAGCTGCCGGTGATCTTCCTGTGCGAGAACAACCGCTACGGGATGGGCACCGCGTTCGAGCGGGTGGCGGCGGTCACCGACGTCGTGGAGCACGCCTGCAGCTACGACATGGCGGGTGAAGTCGTGAACGGCATGGACGTGCTCGACGTACAGGCGGCGACGCAGCGCGCCGTACAGCGCGCCCGCAAAGGCGGCCACCCCACCCTGCTCGAGGTGCGCACCTACCGCTTCATGGGCCATTCGATGTCCGATCCCTTGCACGGCGTCTACCGCACCAAGGACGAGGTCGAAGAACAAAAGAAGAAGGATCCGATCGCCCAGCTGTTCCATCGCCTGCGCCAGGACGGCGCCCTCGACCAGGCGGGATACGACGCGCTCGAGACAGAGGTCAAGGCCGAGGTCGATGAGGCGGTCAAGTTCGCCGACGAGAGCCCCGACCCCGCCCCGGAAGAGCTGATGACCCACGTGCTGGCGGACTGAGCGATGCCCACCATCACCTACCGGGACGCGCTGAACCAGGCGCTGCGCGAGGAAATGCAGCGCGATCCCAACGTCTTGCTGATGGGCGAGGAAGTCGGTCTGTACCAGGGCGCGTACAAGGTGAGTCGCGGTCTGCTCGAGGAATTCGGCGCCAAGCGCATCGTCGACACGCCGATCGCCGAGCTGGGATTTGCCGGCATCGGCGTCGGCGCCGCGATGGGAGGCCTGCGGCCGGTCGTCGAATTCATGACCTGGAACTTCGCCGTGCTGGCGCTCGACCAGATCGTCAATGCCGCCGCCAAGATGCTGTACATGTCCGGCGGCCAGATTCCCATGCCCATCGTCTTCCGCGGGCCTAACGGAGCCGCCCTGCAGCTCTCGTCCCAGCACTCGCAGGCGTGGGAATCGTGGTTGTCGCACATCCCCGGTCTCAAAGTCGTCGCTCCGGCGACTCCCTACGACGCCAAAGGCCTGTTGAAGTCGGCGATTCGCGACAACAACCCGGTCATCGTGCTCGAAGGAGAGATGCTCTACAACAACAAGGGTGAGGTCCCCGAGGGCGAGATCCTCATCCCGATCGGTCAGGCCGAAGTCAAACGCGACGGCAGCCACGTCACCATCATCTGCCACTCCAAGACCGTGTCGATCGCCCTCAAGGCGGCCGACCAGCTGGCGAGTCAGGACATCGCGGCCGAAGTCCTCGATCTGCGGACGCTGCGCCCGCTCGACGACGCGGCGATCCTCGGCTCGGTGGCGAAGACCAATCGCGCGGTCATCGTCGAAGAAGGCTGGCCGCAATGCGGGATCGGGGCCCAGGTGGTCGATCTCATCCAGCGCGAGGCGTTCGACCAGCTCGACGCCCCCGTGCTGCGGGTGACCCAGGCCGACGTCCCGATGCCCTACAACAAGCAGCTCGAGCGGCTCGCCAAGCCGTCCCCTGAAAAGGTGGTCGCGGCGGCGCGTCGCGTCCTCTACCTCGACTGAGATGGCCACGAACGTCGTGATGGAGGCGCTCTCCCCGACGATGGAGGAGGGACGCCTGGTGAAGTGGTCCAAAGCCGTCGGCGATGCGGTGAAGACCGGCGAAACGCTCGCCGAAGTCGAGACCGACAAGGCGGTGATGGAGCTCGTCGCCCGGGCCGACGGACAGCTGCTCAAGCAAATCGTCGCGGAGGGCGCGACGGTGCCGGTGGGAGCGACGGTGGCGGTGATCGGGGCGCCGGGGGAGAAGGTGGACTCGGTCCCCGCCCCTGCGCCCGCCCAACCTGCGAGCCCAAAGGCGCCGGCGGCTGTCGGCACCCGGCCATTGGCGACACCCGCCACGGCACCAGCGGCTCCCGTTCCTGCACCAGCTCCTGTGGCACCGGCGGATGCGACGCGCGTGGTGCGTGCCTCGCCGCTCGCCAAGCGACTCGCGAAGGAGCGTGGCGTCGACTTGAAGCTCGTGCAGGGCTCAGGTCCGGGCGGACGCGTCGTGATGCGCGACCTGGAGGGCGCCGGTGCCGCCGTTGCGGTCGCCGTGCCGCGCTCGGCGGTGCCCCAGCCGGTCGGCGGAGTGGCCTACCGTGACGTGCCGCTCACCCAGATCCGCAAGACAATCGCCAAACGGCTGGCGGCGTCACTCGGGCCCGTGCCGCATTTCTTCCTGACCACCGAGGTGGACATGGAGCGGGCCGCCGACGCGCGCGCCGCGCTCAACCAGCAGCTCGGCGATCAGGGAAGGATCAGCGTCAACGACATCCTCCTGAAGGCGACGGCGCTGGCGCTGGTCAAGCACGGCGCCTGCAACGCCTGGTGGCAGGAGGACCACATCCGGTACTGGAACGACGTGCATCTCGGCGTGGCCGTCGCCGTCGAAGACGGCTTGATCACGCCCGTCATCCGCAACACCGATCGCAAGTCGCTGCTGGAGATCTCCGCGGAGGCGCGCGAGCTTGCCGGACGCGCGCGGGAGCGCCGCCTGAAGCCCGAGGAGTACACGGGCTCGACGTTCTCGGTGTCGAATCTCGGCATGTTCGAGATCGACCAGTTCACCGGCGTGATCAACCCGCCGGAAGCAGGCATCCTCGCCGTCGGCACGATGGCCGCGAAGCCGGTCGCGGTCGACGGCCAGGTCGTGGTGCGACGGAGGCTGCGGATGACGATGAGCTGCGATCACCGGGTGATCGACGGAGCCACCGGCGCCGCGTTTCTCAAGACCTTGAAGCAGATGCTCGAGAATCCGTTGGCGATGCTCTTGTAAATGCAGAATGATGAATGGCGAATGCAGAATCATTCATTCTGCATTTTTCCTTCTGCATTTTGCATTCAAAGGGGAGGTTAATTGGCAAATCAATTCGACGTCATCGTTCTCGGTGGCGGGCCCGCCGGCTATGAGTGCGCCATTCGGGCGGCGCAGCTCGGCCTGGCCTGCGCCGTAGTGGAGCGCGAGAAACTCGGCGGGGTGTGCGTGAATATCGGGTGCATCCCGACCAAGGCACTGCTCCACTCGGCCTACATCGCCCACCTGCTCAAGGATGCGGCAGACTTCGGCGTGGCGGCCGGCACGGTGAAGACCGACTACGGCGTCGCGATGAAGCGCAGCCGCAAGGTCGCCGATCAGAACTCCCGGGGCGTCGAGTTCCTGATGAAGAAGAACAAGATCACCGTCTTCAAGGGTACGGGCGTCCTGCAGCCCGGCCGCAGGGTGAAGGTGGGCAGCGACGTGCTCGAGGCCAAGAAGGCCGTCGTCATCGCCACCGGCTCGCGCGTGAAGGGCATCCCCCAGATCGGGCTCGAGATCAACAAGACGACCGTCATCTCTTCCGACGAGGCGCTGCTGCTGGAGAAGCTCCCGGCGTCGGTGGCGGTGATCGGCGCCGGCGCCGTCGGGATGGAGTTCGCCGACATCTTCAACGCCTTCGGCGTGCCGGTGACGTTGATCGAAGCCCTCCCCCGCATTCTCCCGCTCGAGGACGCCGAGGCCTCGGCCGAGCTCGCCAAGAGCTACCGCAAGCGGGGCATCACGGTGATCGCCGGCGCCAAGGTGACCAAGGCCGCCGTGGGCAAGGACAAGGTCGTGCTGGACGTCGAGGCGGACGGCGGGAAGCAGCAGGTCGAAGCGGCCGCGGTCCTGATGGCAGCGGGCCGGGCGGTCAATACGGAGAACATCGGACTGAAGGAGTGCGGCATTCAGCTGACCGACCGGGGCTTCATCAAGGTCGACCAGAGCCTCCAGACCACCGCGCCCGGATACTACGCGATCGGCGACGTCGCCGGTCCGCCGATGCTGGCGCACAAGGGCAGCCGCGAGGGGATCATCGTCGC
>CAZXKN010000237.1:0-5719 GCA_964641815.1 uncultured Gemmatimonadaceae bacterium
CGCGAGGTGATGCCGCTGGAGCTTGCCGCCGGGACCCGCGGCCACGAGATAGGCGCGTCGCGTGGGCGTAAACAGCCCGCGCACGGCGGATTCGTCGTCGCCCTGCAGCTCGTACCCCCGGGAGAACTCCTCGTCACCCTCGAAGTCGAAGTCCTGGGCGCCGAACCGCTGCGCCACCCGGCGCCAGAACCCTTCGGGGGCGAGTGAGAAGCGCGGTAGCGATACATCGGCGGACTCCCACAGCATCATCGAGAGGTAGTGCCGGTGGCTGCTGTTGCCACCGCCCGTGACATAGACGTATTCGAACAGCGTGAAGGGTCGTACGCCGACCTGACCGGTGATCGTGGAGCCCCAGGTCCGCCCGCGCCCCTGTTTGAAGATCGGGAACACGTCCGCAAGCGCCGCTTCGGCCTTGACGCGGCGTCGTTCGAACTGGTAGCCGCGCTGTTCGGCGTATTGCTGCAGCGCCTCCCGGCGGCGGCGCTCGGAGGCGACGAACAGCGCGATGATCCCGGCGGGAATCGCCACCGCGACGGCGACGATGGCAGCGGGTGGAATCACACGGCCGGGCCAAAAACCGATAGTTTGTGTGCGACCGTCATGCCCGGATACTAGAGGTGAACTTCCTGCGTCGCCACCCGCTCGCGCTTCTCCTCACCATCCTGGTGATCGCCGGCGCGTTCGCTCCGCTGCCATCTGTTGTCGACGCCGTGACCGGCGCCCCTGCGGGCGACGCCGACCTGTCGCGCCCGTTGCTCTACGTCGTGCTCGCGCCAGTGTCTGACCTGCTCGACGCCGTGACGTTCCTGAGCATGGCGCGGGCGATCTGGTTCCTCGTGAGCTGGGTGGTCATCCTCGGCGGGCTCGGGGCGGTGCTGCCGGGGACGCGGGGGCGGCGGATCTTCCGCGCGGTCCTCGGCGTGCTGGCGCCGTGCGCCGTCGGGGTCGCTGCGGTGCTCCTGCCCCGACCCGTTCCACGGCTCACGACGTCGGCGCTCCACGAGGGCGGTTTGACGATCGTCGACTATCACTCGCACACCGAGCGCTCGCACGACGGTCGCAAGGGCTGGACGCTCGAGCGACTCGGAGAATGGCACGCCGACCAGGGGTTCCAGGCGGCGTACGTCACGGACCACAACATCCCGTTCGCCGGCTCGAACGACGACGGGCCGATCCCGCTGCTGCCCGGCGTCGAGTGGAGCGTGTACCGGCAGCACATCGTGGTGCTCGGCACCGTTACGCAGATCGACCTCGCTCCCTACTCGCACGACACGCCGGGGATGGTGGGGTTGTTCGCCGCGATGCACAGCCAGGGAGCGCTCGCCATCGCGTCGCTGCCCGAGTATCGCGAGCACCACTGGGGCGACCTGGATCAGTTCGTCGCGGCCGGCGTGGACGGCTTCGAGATCGTGAACTGCGCGCCCAAGGCGCTCGCGTTCTCGAGTGCCGAGCGGCAGGCGGTGATCACGCTGGCGCGGAGCCACTACCTGCTCGTGACCGGTGCGAGCGACAATCACGGCTGGGGCAAAGTGACCTGCGTCTGGAACCTGACGCACGAAGGCGCGCACGGCTTCTCCGGCAGCCACGTCATTGCGCGGCCAGTGGCGCTGGCGCAGGGGGACGCGCTGGCGTCGACGGCGGCGGTCTCGCAGCTGTGGCTGATGTTTCGGGCAATGTCCTGGCCGGAGCGGATCAGCTGGTTGACGTGGACCCTGCTGATCTGGATTTACCGGGGGATGCCGAGGAGGAAGGGACAAGGGGGCGGGTTTGGGATCCTGGCGCGGTCGCTGGGGGGCGGAGGATGAGGCGGCGGAGGGGCGGTCGGGCGGTCGGTGAGGCGGCGGACGATACTACGGCGGTCGATACTGCGGCGGTCGCACGGACTGACCGCTGTTTCATCGTCCGCCGGTTTATCGACCGCCGTAGTACCGACCGCCTGTTGTTCACGCCGCCGGCTTGACCACATTCGGTGGCACCTCCGTCGGCGTTTCAGGAGTGCCCGCGTCCGGCTGGACGTGAGACCTGGACGGTCCCACCTCATTGCGGGCGCTGTCCCAGGCCCCCATCAGCTCGGCGTTGCCGCCGAAGCGATAGCGCACCAGGCCGTCGAGCAGGCGCACTTGCTCGCCGATCTCGGTGGCGATGCGGCGCAGGTCCGCGCTGGCCCCGGTATGTTCGCGGCGACCGGCCCGCGTCAATTCCAGAGTTTGCTCGAACCCGGTCAAGGCCTTGTCCACGTCATCGAACAGGGTAGGAGACAGCCCCTGGGCGATGAGCAGGTCTTTCTCTACGGTCGCCTTGGTGAGGATTCTGCGGCCGGCCGAGAGGAAGAACTGGTTCGAGGCGGTGCCCCGCGGCAGCCTGACCTGGATCAACAGGTCGGTGTTGGCCTTGGCCGCGACGGTGGCCACGGCCGCCAGGAACTTGAGGAGCGTGTGCTGCAGCGTGCGGCGCAGCTCCTCCCGCTTCGCCGTGGCGGCGTGGGTCGCCACCAGGCCATTCTGCTGCTGTTCCTCGAGCGACTGCGCACGCTGCAGCAGCTCTTCGAGGCGGGTGAGGGCCATCGCCTCAGCCTCCACCTCGGTCCGATGGGCTCGCAGGAAGTCACGAACCCGCGCGGCCATCTCCAGCCGCCTCCGCAACAACGCGTTCATACAGCCCTCCTGTGAAGGTATGGTGTCGGCGGTCCGTCCCGGTTGTGGGACAGCTCCCGACGTCGGGGAGCGCAATGCGACGATCGGGCCAGGACGGTTCGTGCTGCAACAGGGGTTGGAACGAAGTGATGGTGTCACCACCGGAGGACAGACTGCGTTACAGCTGAACCCGATGGCGAGATCGCGGAGTGCGCAGCGCGAAAACCGGGACGAGAATCGTGTCTCGCGATGCGTGGATCGGGCCGAGCGATGCGTGTTGAGCAGGAAGCGGTATGCGTACCGCGTGCAGCGATGCGAGTACGGCGTGTAGCAACGCGCGCATGGCGTGCAGCGATGCGCGTACGGCGTGTAGTAACGCGCGCACGGCGTGCAGCGATGGGGTGTGCGGTGGAGACGACAGGTGGATGTCTTGGCGGGCCGCGCTGCGCAGCGAATGTGATGCGCGCGCGGTCGGTAGCGAGCCGCATTCCGCGTGAAGCGACACGATTGTCGGTTACAGGACTACATGCAGTGCCTGGAGCAGGCTGCGCATCGGGGGATATTGGAGCTGGAGCGCGGCGCGGGGGTCGCTATCGGGGAGAACCAGGAGCCGCGCGGAGCGGACCAGGAGGTGACCGGGCTGGGGCTCGGCGGGCGTCGGGCGGAGGGGAAGCTACCGCAGGTGCACCCGCTGTACCGTGCTGGCGACGCCGTTCGACAACAGCAGGTCGAGATCCGTCCCCTGCGTCTCCACCTCCACCCTGCCCCCTCGGCCGAACGAGAGGATCTGACCGCTCGCCGGGTCGCGCACCATCACGACCGGCGCCACACTCGTGTCCCACGTGATGGCCGCACGGTTGCCCTGCCCCGATACTGCTGCCGGCACCACACCCTGCGGACCCGCCGAGGTCATGGCCCGCAGCACCTGCTGGCCCCCACCCACGAGCCGCAGCGCAACGAGCCGGCTCTGCACCACATCGGACAGCGGCTCTGCAAACGCGAACGTGCTGGCCGAGCCGCTGCGCACGTCGGCGACGGCCGTCGGCTCGAAGCCCTGCGTGAAGAGCACCACCCCGTCCTGATCGAGCCCCTGCACCTGGTACGACCCCACGCTGCTCGGCGCCACCGGCTGCGCGGTGAGCACGAACGACGGCTCGAGCGTGAGCACGCCGTGCACGATCGTGCCCCAGACGAGCAGCGAGCGCTGCGCCGGGAGCGCGGGAGCCATCAAGCTGCTCGTCGCGATGTAGTTGAGGATGCCGTTGTAGGTGTAATCGCTGATCCAGTTGTCGTCGCAGTACCCCATGATGTCGTGAATCGTGGGCGCATAGAGCAGCGCCGGGGACGAGAGCACGTCGGTACCGTAGATGCCGATGACGCCGCCCGCGTAGGGATAGTTCTTGTCGGGCGAGCCGGCGCCGCAGGCGGGCGAGTGCTGGCGGTTGTAGGTATGGCCCAGCTCGTGCGCCGTCGTGACCCCACGCCACGTCTGGTCATCGTAGACCACCGCCGTGGGCCGGCCGATATAGCCGATGCCGACGATGCCAGTGGTGTAGGTGACTCTGACGACCCCCACATAGGTCGCCGGGGAGTGCTCGGCGACGCGCAGCGCATCGATTTCGCTCAGGATCTGGGTCCAGGAGGCGTCGGTCCCGTTGTCGACGTTGGTCGACGTGGTGTAGGTCTGATGCACGTCGAGCGTCGGCTGCGTGATCGGGAAGAGCCGGTACGCCGTGTCGCCATACGTCGACACGTTGGCGGTGGTGACGTTCCCGGTGAGCTGGTTCCCCGTCTGCTTGATCGGCACGAAGCGATAGCTCTGCGGGGCGGTGGATCGCACGACCTCGGCCAGAGCGAGGGTGTTGTTCGACTCGTTGCCCTCAGTGATGAGGTGATCAGGGTCGACCTCGGCAGTGATCGAGATCCCCGGCTGCACCAGACTCCCCGCCACGCTGAGATTCCACGTGGAAGACAGGGTTCCCTCACTCGGCGCGATGGGAGCAGGGCCCGTCCCCGGCACGGTGGTGCTGGAGAGCAGCGTCGCGCCATTCATGAAATTGATCCGCACCGCGGGGATGGCCGCCGAGCTTTGGTTCGCCCGCACGAACACGCGCACCAGGGCCGGACGGCCCGCGATCAGCGCCTCCGAATCGTTCAACGTCTGCGCGCTTTGCGTCACGTAGATGTGATCGATGGTCAAGTCATACGGCGGCGGCGGGCCGCTGGCTCCCGCCTTGATCTCGAACCCCAGCGCTCCGCCATTGGCGGCGGGCCAGGTCGCGTTGATGGCGGCATGATTCGTCTGCGATTCGGCTTCGAGGTCTGCCTGCGTGCCCTCGGCCGACGGCTGCTCGGCGAGCTCCGAGAACCCCGCTCCCGGTGCGACCAGGGCGGTGTTCTTCGCGATCCCGAAGACGCCGAAGGCGACGTCATTGGTGTTGCCGAACCCGGCGAGGTTCACCGTGAGGCCGGTCGCCGCGTCTGCGACGCTCGATCCGGTCTGGGCGATCGCCCCTGCCCCGTTGGTCCCGGAGGGATCGACGCCGCTCCACTGCACCACGATCCATTGGCAGTTCGACACCGAGCTCGCGAATGTGATCGTGAGCGGCCCGCTGCCCGGCGCCGCGGCGAGGGCGCGATAGACGGTGAGCCGCTTGTGCGGCGTCGACACACCGTCGAACACGATGCTCGACACGACGGTCCACGCCGTCATCCCGCCGCCTGTGAGGGTCGGGGTCGCCGGGGCGGCGCTCGAGCTGTGACCGAGGACCGCGACGGTGATGAGGGCGTTGGGCGCCGGAGCGATGCTCGCGGTCGTGTAGATCTTCTGGTTGACGGCGTTGTTCCCCGAGGCCAGGACTGTCTGCGTGATCGCGCCGCCACCGCCCCCAGAGCTGAACGTCACGGTGACGGCATGGTCGGCGCTCATCGCGAGCGCGCAGGTCCCGGTCCCCGAGCAATCGCCGCTCCATCCGGTGAAGCCGGCGCCGGGCGTCAACGTGACGTTGTCCGTCACGAGAAAGATTGCTGTACATGAGGTCGTCGCCGGGCTGGCGCACGTTCCACCAGGCTGCGGTGTTACCGAG
>CAZXKN010000238.1:0-5964 GCA_964641815.1 uncultured Gemmatimonadaceae bacterium
CCAGGTCGGGGCGTCCCACGACGAATCCTTCGGAGCGCCCGGTGAGCAGCACGCCCGTCCCCGAGGCGTCGATCGCGGCACGCGCCGCGCCGATGCGCTCGACGGCGAGGTCGAACGCATAGAGTGGATTGGCGTCGTCTCCCGTCGAGTCCTCGATCGACAATCCCGCGATACCCGTCCGGACGGCGGCGCTGACGTGCTCGGCGACCTGCGCCGGCTGGTCGGCAAAGCCGTGCTCGAAATCGGCCGACACGGGGATCGTCACCGCCTCCGCGACCGTCTGGAAGTGCGCCAGGGCCTGATCCAGCGTCACGCCGTTGTCGGGGCGCCCCATCGACCAGGCGAACCCGGAGCTGGTGGTGGCGAGGGCAGGGAAGCCGAGCTGGGCGAGCAGCCGCGCGCTGCCACGGTCCCAGGGATTGGGGGTGACGAAGCAGCCGGACTCGTGCAACCGGTGAAACGCACCAACGCGGTCGGAGGGGGACATGACGGATACTAGTATGCTAGTCGCTGAGACGCCTAGGTAGACGCTCAGCCGCCGGGCCGCCGAGTGGACGCCCAGGCTTGAGGCGTAAGGATCAACCTCACCCCTTCCCCCCTGGCGTCTCGGCGTCCTAACGATCGCTTGACAGTCATATCTTGATAATCAAGATGAGTGACAGCAGATTCACTCTCTATGACTGACCTGAATACCGATGTTATCCAGGGCACCCTGGACATGCTGATTCTCAAGACGCTGAGCCTGCAGCCGTTGCACGGCTTCGGCATCGCGCGCCGCATCGAGCAGGTCTCGCGCGGCGTCTTCAAGGTCAATCCCGGATCCTTGCTCACGGCACTGCAGCGGCTCGAGCGGGCCGGCTGGCTCGACGCGGAATGGCGCCAGACCGAGAACTCCCGCCGCGCCAGGTTCTATGCGTTGACGCGCAGCGGCCGCAAGCAGCTCGGGCTGGCGGCGGCGGATTGGACGCGGCGCGTCGCGGCCGTCGCGCGGCTGCTCAAGGCCGAGGGATGAGATGGTCTGGCGCCAGCTGACGCGCGGCCTGCGCGCGCTGTTCCAGCGGCACGCGGCCGATCAGGACGTCGCCGACGAGGTCCAGGACTACCTCGACCGGGCCGCCGCCGCCCACCGCGCCCGCGGCCTGTCGCCGAACGACGCGCTGCGCGCGGCCCGTCTCGAGCTCGGCAATGTCACCACCGTGCGCGAGCAGGTACGGGGCGTGGGTTGGGAGAACGCGCTCGAGGTGCTGCTCGCCGATCTGCGCTATGCCGCGCGCCGGCTGCGGCGTACGCCGGGATTCACCGTGGTCGCGGTGCTCACGCTGGCGATCGGAATCGGCGCCACGACGGCCATTTTCGGCGCGGTCAACCCGATCCTGTTCGAGGATCTGCCCTACCGGGAGCCCGGTCGGATCATGTCTCTGCTCGAGGTCCGGAGCGACGGCGGGCGCAACGGCGGCACGTTCGGCATGTACCGCGCGTTCGTCGATCGGACCCGTTCGTTCGAGGCGATCGCCGTTTTCAAGCCGTGGCAGCCGGCCCTGACCGGCCTCGCCGAGCCCGAGGTCATCCGGGGGCAGCGCGTCAGCGCGAGCTACTTCCGCGTGCTGGGCGTCTCACCCGCGGTGGGAAGAGACTTCACCTCCGCCGCCGACCGGCTGCACGGACCGCACGTGGTGATCATCAGCGACGGGCTGTGGCGCCGGCGATTCGGCGCGGATCGCGCGATCGTCGGACGGCTGGTGCAGCTCGATGACGACGCCTATCTCGTGGTCGGCGTGTTGCCGCGGGGTTTCGAGGACGTACTGGCTCCGTCGGCAGAAGCGTGGGCGCCGCTGCAGTACGACCTCTCCTTGGGCCAGGCCTGGGGGCACCACCTGCGCACGATCGCACGGCTCGCGCCGGGCATCGGCGTCGACCAGGCACGGCGTGAGGTCCAGGCGGTCGGGACAGCGGTGCTGGCGGAGCAGCATCCCGAGACCTATGACCCGCACGCCCAATTCGACGTCGTGTCATTGCACCAGGAGCTGACGGGCGGCGTGCGGCAGGCGCTCGTCACGATCCTGGGGGCGGTGACTCTGGTCCTCGTGATCGCCTGCGTGAACGTGACCAATCTGCTCCTCGCCCGCGGTGTCCAGCAGCGCGCCGAGGTCGCGCTGCGCGCCGCTCTGGGGGCCGGGCGGAGCCGGCTGGTGTGCCAGCTCCTGACCGAGAGCGTGCTCCTCGCCGCCCTCGGTGGCGCAGCCGGTATGCTCGTCGCGGTCCTCGGTGGCCGCGCGCTGGTCGCACTCAGTCCCTCCGAGCTGCCGCGCGTCGGGGCGATCGGTGTACATGGAGCCGTCTTCGGGTTCGGGCTGGGGGTCACCACCCTCGTGGGGCTCGCGGTGGGTTTGGTGCCGGCGTTCCAGGCGGCCCGCACCGATCCGCACCTCGGTTTGCAGCACGGATCGCGGCGCAGCGTGGGCGGACACCGGCGCGCGCGCGGGATCCTGGTTACCGCTGAAGTGGCCCTTGCGCTCGTGCTGCTCGTCAGCTCGGGATTGCTGCTGCGCAGCCTCGGCCGTCTGTTCGCAGTGCGAACCGGATTCGACCCCTCGGGCTTGCTGACGATGCAGGTGCAGACTCCCAGCCACCGCTTCGACCGCGACAGCTCCACGTACCGCTTCTTCGCCCAGGCGCTCGAGGCCGTGCGGCAGGTCCCCGGAGTCACGGCGGCCGGGCTCACCAGCCAGCTGCCGCTTTCCAGCGACGACGACGAGTACGGCGCGCAGTTCGACGCGGGCCCCTCGCAAGCGGCTGCGACGTATGCCGTCTACCGCTATGCGGTGAGCCCCGGCTACGTGGAAACCATGGGCATCCCGCTCGTCACCGGCCGCGCGTTCGACGATCGGGACGTCGCTGACGCACCCCTCGTCGCGCTCATCAGCCAGTCGCTGGCCCGCAGTCGCTTGCCCGCGGGAGACCCGATCGGCCAGCGGCTGCGCATCGGCCCGGCGGGGCCCTTCACCGTCGTGGGCGTTGTGGGGGACGTGCGCCAGCTGTCCCTGGCGCGCAATGAAACGGACGCCGTGTACATCCCGGAGCGGCAGTGGCCGTTCGCGGATCGGGCGATGTCGCTCGTCGTCCGTGGCCGCGGCGACGCGGCAGCGCGCGGCTCCGCCATCCGGCAGGCGGTCTGGTCGGTCGACCGGGACCAGCCGATCGTGCGGGTCGCGAGCATGTCTCAGCTCATCGCCGCGCGGACGGCGCAGCGGCGGTTCGCCTTGACGCTGTTCACCGTCTTCGGGCTGGCGGCTCTGATGCTGGCGGCGGCCGGGATCTACGGTGTGCTCGCCGGTAGCGTGGCGGAGCGCACGCGCGAGATCGGCGTGCGCGCGGCGCTGGGCGCCTCGCGCGCCCGGATCGTGGGCCTGGTCGTGCGCCAGGGGATGGCGCTCACGGGGTTCGGCGTCGCGATCGGGTTGATCGGGGCGGCCGCGGCGACGCAGGCTCTCGTGACGCTGCTGTTCGGCGTATCGCGGCTCGATCCGGTCACCTACCTCGGTGTGGCGGCCCTCCTCGCGGGTGTCGCGCTCGTGGCGTGCGGGGTACCGGCGTGGCGGGCGGCGCGAATCGATCCCGCGGAGACGCTGCGGCTGGACTAGCCGGCACGCGTTCCGCGCGGCTCCGAGCCGCGCGGCAACGACTCCGCACGCTCCATGAGCAAGGTCCGCTCGCGGGTGTTACGCGTCAGCGCCGCCGCGCGGTGCAGCTCCCCCCTCGCTTCCTCGACGCGGCCGAGCCGGGCGAGGAAATCGGCCCGCACTGCCGGGAGCAGATGGTACTCCTTGAGCGTTGGGTCATCCCGTAGCGGGTCCACGATCTCGAGTCCCGCCGCCGGGCCGAACGCCATCGCGTAGGCCACGCCGCGGTTCAGCTCGACGACGGGTGACGGCGTGAGCTGCGCGAGGGCGTCGTATAATGCCGTGATGCGCGTCCAGTCGGTCTCTTCGGGGCTCCGGGCCCGCGCGTGGCAGGCTGCGATGGCGGCCTGCACGGTGTACGGGCCGTACGCCCCGCCCAGCGCCTGGGCGCGCTCCAACGCCTTCAATCCGCGGCGGATCAGCAGCTGATCCCAGCGCCCCCGGTCCTGGTCGAGCAGCAGGATCGGCTCGCCTGCGGGCCCGAGGCGCGCGCGCAGGCGCGAGCTCTGGATCTCGAGCAGTGCGGCGAGGCCGTGCACCTCGGGCTCCTGCGGGGCGAGCTCGGCGAGCACGCGGGCGAGCCGCACGGCGTCCTCGCACAGGGCTGGACGCGCCCAGTCGTCGCCCGCCGTGGAGGAGTAGCCTTCATTGAAGACGAGGTAGATCACCGCCAGCACCGAGGCGAGGCGCGACGCGCGCTCTGCCCCGCGCGGGACTTCGAAGGGGACGTGCGCTTCGCGCAGCGTCCGCTTCGCCCGGACGATGCGCTGGGCGATGGTCGCTTCGGGGACGAGAAAGGCGCGCGCGATCTCCTCGGTGGCGAGCCCGCCGAGCAGGCGCAGGGTGAGCGCGACCCGGGCTTCGGGGGAGAGCACCGGGTGACAGGTGGTGAAGATGAGGCGCAGGATGTCGTCGCCGAAGTCGTCGTCGAGATGATCGAGATCGGGGGCCGTACGCTGCTGCTCGGCTTCGAGCTCGTGGCCCATGGCTTCGTGTTTCGTGTCGAGCAGTTTGCGGCGGCGCAGATGGTCGATGGCGCGATGCTTGGCGGTGGCCATGAGCCAGGCGCCCGGGTTGTCCGGGACGCCCGACTCCGGCCACCGCTCGAGCGCCGCGACCAGCGCGTCCTGCGCCAGGTCTTCGGCGAGTCCCACGTCCTTCACGAGGCGCGCGAGGCCGCCGATCAGCCGGGCGGATTCGATCCGCCAGACGGCCTCGATCGCCCGATGCGTGTCGGCTGTCACGCCTTGACGGCGGCCGGGGCTTCGTACAGCTGCCGGACTTCGCATTCGCCCTCACCGCCCACGAAGGTCAGGAAGCGACGTGCCATCTCGACGGCCTCCTCCTTCGAGGCCGCATTGAGGATCGCGAACCCGCCGACGACTTCCTTGGCTTCGGTGAACGGTCCGTCGGTGACCGTCACCTTCCCGTTCGCGAGGCGGACGCGAGCGCCCAACGCGGTGGGGAGACATCCCTCCGTCGCGATCAGCTCGCCCTTCTTCATCGACTCTTCGATGTAGCGGCCCATCCCGTCCATCTCCTCCTGGGAGGGCGGGGTGCGGCGCTCGGGGCTCTTGAAGATCGAGAGGAATCGCATCGTCTCACCGCCCTTTCTTGTTCGCGCTGATGTGCGCGCGCTGGCGCTCTTCCTGGGCCCGCAGCTCGGGCGTGAACTCCGGTCCGAAATCCTCGGCTTCGAACACCTGGCGAATCTCGATCACCGTGCCGCCATCGAACGGGGCGCGTTTCATCCAGGCGATCGCTTCCTCCTTGTTCTTCACCTGAATCAGCCAGTACCCGGCGATCAGCTCCTTCGATTCTGTGAACGGTCCGTCGGTGACGGTCGTCTTGCCGCCCGAAAACGTGATCCGCGCGCCCTTCGACGATGCCTGCAGTCCTTCGCCCGCGAGCATCACGCCGGCTTTCACCATTTCCTCGTTGAATTTCCCCATCTTCGTCAGGATCTCCTGGTCGGGAAGCACACCGGCCTCGGAGTCCGCGTTCGCAGGGACGATCACCATGAATCTCATCAGGACCTCCCGTTCATAGGTTTTCGACTCGCCTCTACACCTGCGACGAACGAAGGATCAGCATTTCGACATGTGTCTAAGTCGTTGATTTCAGGATCGATCCAGACGCTGAGACGCCGAGGGTAGACGCCGCGCCGCCGAGCCGCTGAGGGGACGTCGAGTGGGTAGGGTTAGGCCTGTTCTCTCCCCTCGAGTCCTGGGCGGACACTCGGCGGCCCGGCGGCTGGGCGCCTTCCTCACACCTAGACGTCTCG
>CAZXKN010000239.1:0-18048 GCA_964641815.1 uncultured Gemmatimonadaceae bacterium
CGCCGCGGTGAAGTGGATATTGGCTACGTCGAGCGGGCAACTCCGCGGCTGCTCACCGAGCCGGTGAGCGGCCCGCTCGTGGTGCCGATCGCGGTCGTCGCCGCCCTGCTGGCCGAAGAGCGACGGACCGGGCCGGCGCCGGTGCGCGTGGCGACCGATGGCGATGCCGATGCCCCGGCAACACGCGGCGCGGCCCGGGAGACGACGTGGGTCCGCGCTGCCCGGCAGGAAGGGCTGCGCGATGGATGACGTGGTGGCGGTCTCGGGGATCGCCACGGGCGGCGACGGCGTGGGCCGCCTGGCGGACGGACGCGCGGTGTTCGTACCGCGCACGGCCCCGGGGGAGCAGGTGCGGCTGCGTCCGCAGAGCGTCCGCATCCACAAGCGCTACGCGCGTGGGCAGGTGGCGGAGATCGTCATCGCTGCGGCGACGCGGGTGGTCGCTCCGTGCGCGCACTACGACGGCGACCACTGCGCCGGCTGCCAGCTCCAGCACCTCGCCTACTCCGCCCAGCTCGACGCGAAGCGCGCCATTGTGCTCGATACGCTGCGGCGCATCGGCAAGCTCACCGTGCCGGAGCCGGTGGTCGTCGGGGCGGCGGAGCAGTGGCGTTGGCGCACGCGCATCGCGCTGACGCGGGTCGGGCAGGCGTTCGGGTTCGCCCGATACGACCGTCCCGGCGCGGTCTTCCGGCTGGTCGATTGCCATATCGCCGACACGCGCCTCGTCGCCCTGTGGCACGCGCTGGAGCGGCAGCTCGACCTGCTCCCCGAGCGTACGGTGCGGTTGACGCTGCGGCTCGATCGCGAGGGCGCGCGCCACCTGATCGTCGAATCACCGGGAGAGCCGTGGCGCACGGGGGATCGTCTGCGGGATGCGCTGCAGGATGGTGCGGGCGTGATCTGCTGGTGGCACCCCGTCGACGGCGCGGCGCGGATCGTCGCCGGCCCGGCGACGGGCTACCCGCCCGTCGGCTTCGAAGCGGACCACCCGGCGATGGACGGCTTGGTGCGCGACTGGGCGGTGGCATGCCTGGGAGCGGTCCCGGGCAGTGTCGTCTGGGACCTCTACGCGGGAATCGGCGACACTACCGCGCGTCTGGCCGCATCTGCGGCGAGCGTCGTGAGCGTCGATGCCGACGAGCAGGCCGTCGGCTGGGCCCGCCGCCGGCCGGAGCTCGCTTCCCAGGGGGACCGCGTCCGCATCGTCGCTGGACGGGTGGAAGACGTATGCCCGAGCCTCCCCGATCCCCAGGCGGTCATCGTGCGGCCTCCGCCGGCGGGGTTGCACTGGGATGTGGCGCTGCGCCTCACCAGCGACCCCGTCGCCCATCTTGTGTACGTGTCGCGCGATCCCGCGACCCTGGCGCGCGATCTGCATCGCATGAGCGTCAACTACGAGCTGCGCTCGCTGCGCGTGTTCGACGCCGGACCGCAGACGGCGCAGGTGGAGACGGTGGCCCACCTGGTGCGCGCGGCATGAAGTATTTCGTCCGCATCGGCGCCGCGCCGAAGATCGTGGAGATCGACGTCGACGGCGGCCGTGTGCTCGTCAACGGAGAGCCGCTCGAGGCCCACCTCGCCCCGGTTCCGGGAACGCCGCTCTACCATCTGCTGCTCTCCGGCCAATCCTGGACTGTAGCGGCGCAGGCATTGACCGGCGTCGGCGATGGGGGCGGGTCGCGCTGGGCGCTGGGTGCCGTGGGGGAGCGGGTCGAGGTGGAGGCGGTGGACGAGCGGACGCGGGGCATCCAGGCGCTCACGTCGCGTCGCGAAGGACGGCCCGGGGGGGGCGTCGTGCGCGCGCCGATGCCGGGGCTCGTGGTCCGCGTCGAGGTGCACGAGGGACAGCGCGTCGCCCAGGGCGCGCCGCTGATCGTCGTGGAAGCGATGAAGATGGAGAACGAGCTGCGCGCCCCGCGGGAGGGGCGGGTGGCGAAGATCCACGTCAAGCGGGGGGCGGCAGTGGAGCGCGGCGCGATCCTCGTCACCCTCGCCGATACGCTGGCGGAGCCGGAGGGATAGCGCCGCTTACGAGATTTCGCGGATGTTCTTGATGGTGCCTTCGATCAGCTCCTTGCCGCTCTCACCCGAGTGGTACATCGCCGCCATGAAACCGACCGTATTGGCGGCGGCCCCCTCGAGCTTCCAGACGCAGTTGTTGATGGTACAGCCGCTGATCCCGCCGCCGTCACCGCCGCGATAGACCAGAATGCAGCGCACGAACGTACAGCGCACAAAGAGCTTGCCGTCCAGCTCGATGCGCTGATCGGTGAACGTCTGTTCGCGGCTTTCGCGCACGCGCTTCGAAAAGGGCCACATGGGGCGCATACCTTGCCACCGCCAGCCTCCAGCGGCAAGGGGGAGGTCACAACCTCCAAGTTGACAGCGGCTTAGAGTGCTGGGTATAGTTCAAGGCTCTATGAGGACCTTCACGCTGCGTAAAGAGGATGTGACGCATCAGTGGTACGTCGTCGACGCGAGCGGGCAGCCGCTCGGCCGGCTGGCGAGTCGCGTGGCGCAGGTGCTGCGCGGCAAGCACAAGCCGACCTTCACGCCGCATCTGAATAGCGGCGACGGGGTCATTGTCATCAATGCCGAGCAGGTGAAGTTGACCGGTCGCAAGGTGGAGCAGAAGCGCTACTTCCGGCACACCGGGTACATGGGCCACGAGCGCTTCACGCCGGTCAAGAAACTGCTCGACAGCCATCCGGAGCGGGTCATCGAGAAAGCGGTGTGGGGGATGCTTCCCAAAACGACGCTGTCCCGCCAGCACGTCAAGCAGATGCTGAAGGTGTACGCGGGGCCGACGCATCCGCACGCGGCGCAGCAGCCGCAGCCGCTCCAGCTGGAGGCGAAATGACGGAGACACCGGAGCTGCGCTGGCACGCGGTGGGGCGGCGCAAGGAGAGCGTGGCGCGCGTGTACCTGACGCCGGGATCGGGAAAGTGGAACATCAACGGCCGCACGCTCGGGGACTTCTTCCCGCGCGCCTCGCTGGTGTCGCACATCCAGCAGCCGTTTACGGCGACCGACACCCTGGGCGCCTTCGACGTGAAGGGCATCTGTCGCGGCGGCGGCGTGACCGGTCAGGCGGGGGCGATGCGCATGGGAATCGCGCGGGCGCTGTGTCTCGCCGACGAGCGGCACCGCAAGAAGCTGCGCGAGCAGGGACTGTTGACGCGCGACCCGCGGGCGGTGGAGCGGAAGAAGCCGGGACGGGCGGGAGCGCGCAAGCGGTTCCAGTTCTCGAAGAGATAGACGCTCTCAGCCGTCAGCTATCAGCTGTCAGCTAAGGTGAGAGCTGAAAGCTGAGAGCTGAGAGCTGAAAGCTGAGAGCTGAAAGCTGAAAGCGCAGGTCACTACACACGTCGCTCGATTCGATGCCGGGTCCCTGCGCGGCAGGGTGGCTTCGAAGATGACAGCGGCGGCGGACGAAAACCCAAGAAAGGGAGTGCATGACGCAGCCTCAGTTGCAGCAACTGCTGGAAGCCGGGGTCCATTTCGGGCATCAGACGCGCCGCTGGAATCCGAAGATGCGGCGCTTCATCTTCGCCGAGCGTTCCGGCATCTACATCATCGATCTCCAGAAGACGTTGCGGCAGATCCAGGAGGCGCAGGAGAAGCTGCGTGAGGTCGTCCTCAAGGGCGAGGGCGTGCTGTTCGTCTGCACCAAGAAGCAGCTCAAGCTGATCATCCAGGGCGAAGCGCAGCGGGCGGGCGGGTTCTGGGTCACCGAGCGGTGGCTCGGCGGCACGCTGACCAACTTCCAGACGATCAAGCGGCAGATCAAGCGGCTGAAGGAGCTGGAGCAGGGATCCGCCGACGGCGAGTTCGAGCACTACACGAAGAAAGAGCAGCTGCTGCTCGACCGCGAGCGCGTGAAGCTCGACAAGAACCTGTCGGGGATCAAGCAGATGGGCCGCTTGCCGGGCGCGCTCTTTGTGGTGGATGCCAAGAAGGAGCGCATTGCCGTCGCCGAGGCGAACAAGCTCGGGATTCCGGTGGTGGCGATCGTCGACACCAACGCCGATCCCGATCTGATTACCGTGCCGATCCCCGGCAACGATGACGCGATCCGGGCGGTCTCGCTCGTGACGCAGGCGATCGCCGACGTGATCGCCGAGGCGCGCCGCCAGCAGCCGCTGCGGGAACCGTCGGAGGATGGGGAGGCGGTGACGTACTCCACCGAGACGGGAGTCGAATCGGAGGCGGAAGGCGATCGCAAGAAGCGGCCGGTGGGGCGGCGCAAACGGCGTCCCAAGCCGGAGGCGATCGCGGCGCGTCTCAAGGCAGATGATACGCCGGCCGCGGCGGAGCCGGCCACCGGGAGCGAGCCCTAACCAGACGGCCAGGGGAATTGCCCGGCAGTCGATCAACAGCCGCCGCCCTGCGAGCCGACCGATCTCGCGAGGGCGGCGTTCTTATGAGGAGTGACGAAACGTGTCGACCGTGAAAGAGATTTCCGCGAAGCTGGTGGCCGAGCTCAGGGCCAAGACCGGTGCCGGCATGATGGACTGCAAGAAGGCGCTCGAGGAGGCGGGTGGCGACATGGCCAAGGCGGAAGACATCCTGCGCGTCAAGTACGCCGGGAAGGCCGAGAAGCGCGCCGCCAAGTCCGCCGCGGAGGGCCTGATCGAGTCCTACATCCACTTCAACGGCGAGATCGGGGTTCTGGTGGAGCTGAACTGCGAGACCGATTTCGTGGCCCGCACCGACGACTTCAAAGCGCTGGCGAAAGACATCGCCCTGCAGATCGCGTCGGCGAAGCCCGTCGCCGTGCACGTCGCAGACCTCCCGGCCGATGTCGTCGAGCGGGAGCGCCGCATCTACGAGGCCCAGGTCGCCGAGCAGAAGAAGCCGGAGAACATCCGCGCCAAGATCATCGAGGGAATGCTGAAGAAGTACTATGAGGACAACGTCCTGTTGGAACAGAAGTTCATCAAGGACGACAAGCAGACCGTCGGCGATCTGGTCCGGGCGCTCGCCGCGAAGACCGGGGAGAAGGTCGACGTACGCCGCTTTGCCCGCTTCCAGCTCGGGGGCGCCTGAGTGGCGCAGCTCGCGTATCCCCGGGCGCTGCTCAAGATCTCCGGAGAGGCGCTCGCGGGATCGCTCGGGTCAGGCATCGATTTCGCTGTTGTGGACCGGTTGTCCGACGAGTTGAAGCAGGTATCGGCCACGGGTGTGCAACTGGGGCTCGTCGTCGGCGGGGGCAACATCGTCCGGGGCGCGACGGCGAGCGACAAGGGGATGGACCGGGTCTCGGCCGATTACATGGGGATGCTCGCTACGGTCATCAACGCCCTGGCGCTGCAGGACATTCTGGAGAAGAAGGGGCTCAACACGCGTGTGATGAGTGCAATCCGCATGGAGGAGCTGGCCGAGCCCTACATTCGGCGGCGCGCCGTGCGCCACCTGGAAAAAGGCCGCATCGTGATCTTCGCCGGCGGCACCGGGAATCCGTACTTTTCAACCGATACGGCGGCGGTGCTGCGCGCCCTGGAGATCGAGTCCCGCGTGATCATGAAGGCGACGAATGTCGACGGCATTTACACGGCCGATCCGAAGAAAGACCCCAAGGCCAAGTTCATCGCCGAGCTGACGTTCCAGCAGGCGCTGGTCAAGGGGTACGCGGTCATGGATGCCAATGCCTTCGGCCTGTGCAAGGAAAACCGGTTGCCGATCGTGGTGTTCAACATCAACCAGCCCGGCGCGACGGCCAGGGTGCTGGCCGGGGAGCGCGTCGGCACCATCGTCCAATGACGCTCGCAGATCATCTCAAGCAGGCTCGGGCTGCGATGGACAAGGCCGTGGAAGCGGTGCGCCGGGAGTTTTCCACCGTGCGGACAGGCAAGGCGACGACTTCGCTGCTCGACCTCGTCCGGGTGGAAGCGTACGGCAGCGAAATGCCGTTGAATCAGGTGGCGAGCGTGGCGGCGCCGGAACCGAAGCTGCTCACGGTGCAGCCGTGGGATAAGTCGCTCCTGAAGGCGGTCGAGAAGGCGATCCAGGCCTCCGATCTGGGACTCAACCCCGCCAACGACGGCAACCTGATCCGCATTCCACTGCCCCCGCTGACCGAAGAGCGCCGCAGGGAGCTGGTGAAGGTGATCCACAAGTTCGCCGAGGAGGGGCGCGTCGCGATCCGCCACGCCCGCACCGAGGCGATCAGCCGCATCAAGAAGACGGAACACGTCTCCGAGGACGAGAAGAAGCACAGTGAGAAGGACGCGCAGAAACTGCACGACGATCATCTCAAGCTGGTCGAAGAGGCGGTGAAGGGGAAAGAAGCCGAGATCATGGAAGTGTGATGGGCGACGACGACCTGCTGTCGCAGATCCGGCTGAACGGCGCCGTGCCACGGCATGTCGCCATCATCATGGACGGAAACGGGCGTTGGGCCCGGGGGCGGCACCTGCCGCGCACGCTGGGGCATCGCGCCGGTATGAAGGCGGTGCGCGAGGGCCTCGAGGGCGCCATCGAAGTCGGGCTCGAGGTGCTCACCCTGTTCGCCTTCTCCGAGGAAAACTGGAAGCGTCCGGCGAGCGAAATCTCCGCCCTGATGGACCTGCTGGAGGAGTACGTCGGCAGGGAAATCGATGAGCTGGTGGGGCAGGGGGTGAAGGTCTCGGTGCTGGGCGACACAGCGCGGCTCAGCGACTCGGGACGCGCCGCGGTCCAGCGGGTGGAGCACGAGACTCGCAACGGCACCCGTCTCGCCGTGAACCTCTGCATCTCGTACTCGTCGCGCGCCGAAATCGCCCGGGCCGCCCGCCTCCTCGCCGAGGAAGTGCTGCGCGGCACGCGCAGCCTCGAGGGTATCGACGAGCAGGCCCTCGCCGCCCATCTCTACACCGCGCCCTGGGGCGATCCTGATCTCCTGATCCGCACGTCGGGCGAGCAGCGCATCTCGAACTTCCTGCTCTGGCAGCTGGCCTACACGGAGCTGTACATCACGCCGGTGCTGTGGCCCGACTTCACGCGGCAGACCCTGTTCGCAGCGATTCTCGACTACCAACGGCGCGAGCGGCGCTTCGGCGCAGTGCCGGCGCGATGAGCCGCAATCTCGCGCAGCGCATCGCCTTCGCCGTCGTGGCGATCCCGCTGGCGGTCGGGCTCGTGTGGTGGGGCGGCTGGCCGCTCGCCGGCGTGCTGGCGCTGGTCGGCGTGCTCGGGGCGCGCGAAGTGTACGGACTGGCACGCCGCCAGGGCATCGACGCCTTCGAATGGCTCGGGCTCACGGCAGCTGCGGTGATTCCGCTCGCGACCTACTGGGTGAAGGGCTCGGAAACGCGCTGGGCCGAGCCGACGATCTACGCCGCGGCGCTGTGGCTGCTCGGCCTGCTCGTGGCGGCGATGCGGCGCGGCCCCGAGCGGCGGCCGCTGGCGGCGGTGTCGGTCACCGCGTTCGGGGCCCTGTACGCATCCGCCCTGCCGTCGTTCGTGATCGCGATCCGTCACGGCGCCAACGCCGGGGTGAAGAGCTGGCCGCTCGCGGCGCTCGTGCTGCTGCCGCTCGCGCTCACCTGGATCTGCGACACGGCGGCAATGGCGGCGGGCAACGCCTTCCGCGGGCCGAAGCTCGCGCCGGTACTGTCGCCCAACAAGACGTGGGCGGGGGCGATCGCGGGGTTCCTCGCGGCGGTCGTCTTCGCGGTGCTGCTCGGCGGCTGGGTGCTGCCGCGCGTCGGTCTGGCCCTCGACGCCGGCCGGCTGGTGCTCGTGGGAGCAGCGGTCGGCCTCGTCGCCCAGGTGGGCGACGTGGCGGAATCGCTGTTCAAGCGGGAAGTGCAGGTGAAGGATTCCTCCAACCTGATTCCCGGTCACGGCGGCGTGCTCGATCGCTTCGACTCGCTCTACTTCGTGCTCCCCGTCTCGGCCGGACTGTTCCGGCTGTTCGGCCTCGTATGAGCGTCGGCGTCGCGGTGCTCGGCTCGACGGGATCGATCGGCCGATCCACGCTCGCGGTGCTGGAGCGCCATCGTGACCGGTTCAACGTGGTCGCCCTGACGGCGCACTCCAATGCCGAGCTGCTGCAGACGCAGGCGCATGCCTGGCGACCGGTGTATGTAGGCATGGTCAACGGCGCCGCCCAGCGCGGCCCCGTGGCGGGGCATGGGCCCGGCTGCCTGGTCGAGGCGGCGACGCATCCCGATGTCGCGATCGTGGTGAACGGCATTGTCGGAGCGGCGGGCCTCGAGGCGACGCTGGCGGCGCTCCAAGCCGGGAAACGTGTCGCACTCGCTAATAAGGAAACTCTGGTGATGGCGGGTGAGCTGGTCGCCGCCGCGGCACGAGCGGGGGGCGGCGAGATTGTCCCCGTCGACTCGGAGCACAGCGCGGTGTTGCAGTGCCTGGCAGGAACGCGTACCGAGGACGTCGCGCGTCTCGTGCTGACCGCCTCGGGCGGCCCGTTTCGCACCTGGGAGCCCGCGCGCATCGCGCAAGCGAGCGTGGTGGAGGCGCTGCAGCACCCGACGTGGAAGATGGGCCGCAAGATCACGGTGGATTCGGCGACGCTCGTGAACAAGGCGCTCGAGGTGATCGAAGCGCACTTTCTGTTCGGCCTCGGGTTCTCCCAGGTGGACGTCGTGGTCCACCCGCAGTCGGTGGTGCACGCGTTCGTGGAGCTGGTGGATGGCTCGGTGCTGGCGCAGCTCGGCTTTCCGAACATGGAGCTTCCGATTCTCTACGCGTTGACGCATCCCGAGCGTGTGGCCGACGCAGGCCCCAGGCGCTTCGACGCCCTGGCTGCCGGCGCGCTGACGTTCGAGCCGGTGGTGGCGGAGCGGTTTCCCGCTTACGCCCTGGGTCGAGCGGCGGGGATCGCGGGCGGCACCAGCCCGGCGACGTTCAACGCCGCCAACGAGACGGCGGTCGAGCTGTTCCTCGCCGGCACCATCCGCTTCGGTCGCATCGCGGAGATCATCGAGCAGGTGCTGGCGGACGCGGGGCACGGGCCCGCCACGTCGCTCGACGCCGTGCTCGAGGCGGATCGGTCGGCGCGGCACCGGGCGCGGGAGGTCGCATGATCGTGACGTTGCTCTCCTTCGTCGTCATCGTCGGCATCCTCATCTTCGTGCACGAGCTGGGGCACTTCGTGGCCGCCAAGTCCCTCGGCATCCAGGTCCACCGGTTCTCGCTGGGGTTCGGAAAGCCGATTGTCATGTTCCGGCGTGGCGAGACGGAGTACTGCATTTCGGTGCTGCCGCTCGGCGGATATGTGAAAATGGCTGGGCTGGAAGAGGAAGGGATGATGGGCGAGATCGAAGGCGGCAAGTCCGCCCAGCCTGTCGACCCCGCTCGAGCGTTCGACCGCCGCCCGCTGTGGGTCCGGATCATCGTGATCCTTGCCGGCGTCACCATGAATGCGCTGCTGGCCTACGCGATTTACGTTGCGCGCGCGGCGAGCGAGGGTCTGCCGGTCGCCGACGTCAGGGAGATCGACTCGGTATACACCGGCGATCTGCCGCAAGGCGCCGAGTCGCTCGGGACGCTGCGCTTCGGCGATCGGCTGTTACGCATCAATGGTGACACGATCCGGCACTGGGGCAACGTCGAGTCCGGCATCATGCACGGACCGGTGACGGCGACGCTGGAGGTGGCCGGGCGCGCCACTCCGTTGCACGTCCGCCTGGGAGACGGGTCGCTCCGCGACCGCTCGCGCGTCTACGGCGCGATCAGCCCCCGCTATCCGGCCCGCCTCGGGATTGTGGAGCCCGGTCGGCCCGGCTATCGCGCCGGGCTCAAACCCGGAGACGTGATCGTCCGCGCCGATGGCGACACGATTCGTTCGTGGTCGCAGGCGGTCTCCGCCATTTGGGCGCATCCCGGCCGGCCGATGCAGCTCGATGTCCTGCGCAGGGATTCACTGCTGTCGTTCAAGCTCACTCCCGAAGCGATCACGGATTCCGCCGCCCGTCCGCCGCGCCCCGCTACGTACGGTCAGATCGGCGTATCGCAGAACCCGCCGGTCCAGCACGTGCGCATCGGACTGGGCCGCGCGTTGGTGGATGGCTGGGGCTACCTGTGGGACGGGGTGACCGGTGTGGTGGGCGGTCTGGCGCAACTCGTCATGGGAAAGGTGTCGCTGCGTCAGAGTCTGGCGGGACCAATCGAGATCGCATCGGTGTCAGGACAGGTCGCCCGGCTTGGCCTCGACTGGTTTCTGGATCTGTTGTCGATCTTCTCGATCAATCTTGCCGTGCTGAACCTGCTGCCGATCCCCGTGCTGGATGGGGGGCAGCTCATGTTTCTGATCGCCGAGGGGATCCGACGCCGGCCGCTGTCCCTCGAGCTGCGGATGCGCTTGACGCAGGTGGGCTTCGTGGTTCTCCTCGGGCTGATGAGCTTCGCCGTCCTCAATGGCGTTTTCAAGTTCTTCGGCCGCTAAGGAGCTGCTCGCCGCATATGTCGCGGGCCGCGTGCCCGCAGTGCGGCTCGTCCCCGCGATCGCGGTCGAGTACTACCGCTCGCCGGATGCGAAGCAGCGGGCGGCGCTGCGGCCGGTCATGGACGTGATCGAACGGGCGGCGCCGGGCGTGGCGCGTCTGGCGCGCAGCGAGACCGGCGCGGGGTTCGACATCCAGCTGGCGGAGCGGCCGTTCCCCGAGACGTTCGAGACGTCACTGAAGGAGGCGGCAGCCGGCGCACTGGAGCAGTGGGGGACGCCGGCGCCGGCAGGCAGCACGGCGGGATCGGGTTTTTGGGGGCGGCTGTTCGACCGGGTGCGGCGGCTCTTCAGCGCATCAACCTGATCACGACCGCAATCGCGGCGATCAGCAGCACGCCCAGGATCACGAAGATGACGACGGGGCCCCGGTCCTTCGTGGCGGCCCGCGCCTTCACCGCCTGGAACTCGATGCTCGTCGTCGGAGCGGTCCCGATGTCGGTGGTCGGACGCCCTTCGGTGCCCACCGCTTCGAGGTCGGCGAGCAGCTCCACCGCGCTCGGGTAGCGATCGTCAGGGTGTTTGGCCAGGCACTTCACGACCACGCGCTCGAACCGCTTCGAGATCTCGGGGCGCTTCTTGCGCAGCGCCGGGGGCGGGTCCTCGACGTGCATCCGGGCCAGCTCGAACCAGTCGGTGGCATTGAACGGCACTTCGCCGGTCACGGCCTTGTACAAGGTGACGCCCAGGGCGTAGAAGTCGACGCGTTGATCGAGCTCCCGTCCCTGCGCCTGCTCGGGAGAGAGATACTGCGGCGTGCCGATCGTCATGTTGTGACCGGTCGACGCAGCGTAGCCCGAGACGGCGCGCGCGATGCCGAAGTCGGTCAGTACGGCATGCCCGTCTTCGCGCAGCAGCACGTTGTCGGGTTTGATGTCGCGGTGGATGATCCCCTTGCCGTGGGCGAACCCGAGCGCGCGCACGACGTCCTTGGCGATCGGCAGGACCGCCTCTTCCGACAGCGGACCCTCACGGGCCAGCCGCGCGCCGAGGCTGTCGGGGCAGTAGTCCATCGTATAGAAGACGTTGCGCCCGTCTTTTCCGACCGAGCGAATGCGGATGATGTTGGGGTGCTCGAGCTTCGCCGCCATTTGGGCTTCGTTGCGGAACCGGCTCTCGAACTGGGGATCGCCGGCGTAGCGGGGCTTGAGGACTTTGACCGCGGCGGTGTCGCCGCCGCTTTCGCGCCCCAGGAAGACCCAGGCAAAGCCGCCTTGGCCCAGCAGGCTCTCCAGGCGGTGCGAACCCAGGGTCTTGCCGACGAGGTCTGTGGTGAGCGGGGCGGTCACTTGGGCGGCCTTTACATTCGTGCGTGTGCGGTCTAACTTAGTGTGCTAACATCAATTAGGGAATGTCGACGCATGGACGAGAAGACCACGCCGGTCACGAAGTACGGGTTGCACGACCGGGACACCGGATCGAGCCGGGTTCAGGTTGCGCTGCTCACCGAGCGGATCAACCATCTCACCGACCACTTTCGAGTGCACGCCAAGGACTTCCACGGGCAGCGCGGGCTGTTGAAGCTCGTGTCCAAGCGCCGCCGCCTGTTGGAGTACCTGAAGCGGACCGATCTCGTAAAGTATCGGCAGCTCATCGAAGAGCTGGGTCTCCGCCACTAATGGTCGTACGCGTCGCGCAGCGCGCCCCGGAAGAGCACCGGGGCGCGCGGCGTATTATCAGGTGCTCTAGACAGGTCAACATGTGAAGCACGTCGAACGCCAGTTTGCCGGCCGCACGCTGCGGCTCGAGTCAGGTCGCCTCGCCAAGCAGGCCGCTGGGTCGTGTCTGGTGCAGTACGGCGAAACCGTGGTCCTGGCCGCCGTGACCGTTTCCGACAACGTCTCCCCGCTCCCGTTCTTTCCCCTCACCGTCGAATATCGCGAAAAGAGCTACGCCGCCGGCAAGATCCCCGGCGGGTTTCTGAAGCGCGAGGGGAGACCGTCGGACGAGGAGATTCTCTCGGCCCGCGTCACCGATCGCTCGGTCCGGCCGCTGTTTCCGGAGGGGTTCAAGAACGAGGTCCAGGTCTTCATCTACGTCCTTTCCGCCGACCAGGAGAATGACGCCGACGTGCTCGGCGTCACCGCGGCCTCGGCGGCGCTCGCGATGTCGAAGGTGCCCTGGAACGGGCCCATCGCTGCGGTGCGCGTGGGGCGCGTCGAAGGCGCGTGGATCCTGAACCCGACGTTCCAGCAGCTCGAGTTCTCCGATGTCGACATCATCGTCTCCGGCTCACGCGACTCGATCGTCATGGTCGAGGGCGGTGCTCTGGAGCTGACCGAGGCCGAGGTGATCAAGGCGCTCGAAGTCGCCCACAAGGGCATTCGCGAGCTGCTCGATGCGACGCAGGAGCTGGTCGCCGAGCGGCAGCAGCCCAAGATGGAGTGGACCAAGGTGGAGCCGCCGGCGGACCTGGCCGACCGTGTCAAAGCCCTGGCGGAGCCGCGCATCACCGAAGCGCTCAACCTGCCGGAGAAGGCGGAGCGCGCCCAGGCGTTGGCGGCGCTGAAGAGCACCGTCCAGGAGCAGCTCGCCCCCGACTTTCCGGAGAACGGGAAGGACGTTGCGGCGGTCCTCGAAGACATCGAGTACCGGACCATGCGGGAGCAGGTGTTGTCGCGCGGCGAGCGCGTGGACGGCCGCGATCTCGATACGGTGCGGCCGATCACCTGCGAGGTCGGCGTGCTGCCCAGAACGCATGGGTCGGCGTTGTTCACCCGCGGCCAGACGCAGGCGCTCGTCTCGGCGACGCTCGGGACGACGCGCGACGAGCAGCGGATCGATTCCATCGATGTGGCCCAGGAAACGACCAAGTCGTTCATGCTGCACTACAACTTCCCGCCGTTCTCGACGGGGGAAGTGAAGATGATCCGCGGCACGTCTCGCCGCGAGGTGGGACACGGCGCCCTCGCCGAGCGGGCGATCCAGGCGATCCTGCCGTCGTACGAGACGTTCCCGTACACGATCCGCATCGTCTCGGACATTCTCGAGTCGAATGGTTCCTCCTCGATGGCCACGGTGTGCGGCGGGTCGCTGGCGCTGTACGATGCCGGCGTCCCCGTAAAGTCCGCCTGCGCCGGTGTGGCGATGGGTTTGATCAAAGAAGGCTCCCGGGTCGCGGTGCTCACCGACATCCTGGGGAGCGAAGACCACCTCGGCGACATGGACTTCAAGGTCGCGGGGACGCGGGAAGGGGTGACCTCGATCCAGATGGACATCAAGATCGAGGGGCTCGACTTCACCATCCTCGCCGAGGCGCTGGAGAAGGCCAAGCGGGCCCGGCTGCACATTCTCGACATCATGGAGCGCGTCCTGCCGCAGCCGCGCGCCGAGCTCTCGAAGTACGCACCGCGCATCATCACGATTCAGATTCCGCCGGACAAGATCGGCGACCTGATCGGCCCGAAGGGCAAGACGATCCGCGCCATCCAGGAGCAGACCGGCGCCGAGATCAACGTCGACGACTCGGGGATGGTGACGATTTCCTCGGTGGGGGCCGGAGGCGAGCAGGCACGCGACATCATCGCCGGCATGATCCAGACGCCCGAAGTGGGCAAGATCTACGAAGGCGTGGTCAAGAGCACCACCGCCTTCGGCGCGTTCGTCGAGATCCTCCCGGGCGTGGAAGGCCTGCTCCATATCTCGGAGCTGCAGCACGGCCGCACCGAGCGCACGGAGGACGTGGTGAAGAAGGGCGACAAGGTCCGCGTCAAGCTGCTCGAAGTGGACGAGCGCGGCCGCATGCGCCTGTCGCGGAAGGCCTTAATCGAGAAGCCGGAGCAGCGCGACCGGGCCGGGTGATGGAAACCGTCCGGCTCGACCGCGACGTCTTCCAGACCATCGCTCCCAACGGCGTTCGGATCCTGTCCGAGCGCGTCGCCAGCGTGCGGTCGGTCGCCGTGGGCATCTGGGTGCGGTCGGCGTCGGTGCACGAGCCCCGCGGCCAGATGGGCGTCAGCCACCTGCTCGAGCACATGGTGTTCAAGGGCACCGCGCGGCGCAGCGCCCAGGAAATCGCGCTCGAGCTGGAGGCACGCGGCGGCTCGCTCGACGCCTACACGTCGCGCGACACCACCGCCTATCAGGCGCGCGTCCTCGATGGGGATCTGCCGCGCGCGCTCGACGTCCTCACCGACCTGGTGCGGCGGCCGACGCTGCGCCAGGGCGACCTGGACCTCGAGCGCAACGTCATTCTCGAAGAGATCAACACCGTCCTCGATACGCCCGACGACCTGGTCTTCGACCTGTCGGCCGAAGCGCTCTGGCCGGAGCATCCCTACGGGTACTCGATTCTCGGGACGCCGGAAACGGTGACGGGGCTGTCGGTGGAGCATCTCAAGGGGCTCCACGAGCGGGCGTACTTCCCCGGCAACTGCGTCATCGCGGCCGCTGGCAACCTCGACCACCAGGCGCTGGTCGATCTGGCGGGAGCGCAGGGTTGGCTCGACGCCTCGAATGGATCGGGCAGCGCGCACGCCACGCCCCCGTCGCAGGGAGCGAAGCGCGGAGTGGAGGTGCGGCATACCAAGGAGACGGCACAGACCCATCTCGTGCTCTCGACCGACACCGTGCGCTTCGCGGATCCACGCAAATACGCGCTGATGGCGCTGTCCAACGTGTTCGGCGGCGGCATGTCGAGCCGCTTGTTCCAACGGGTGCGGGAAGAGCTGGGCCTCGCCTATGCGGTGTATTCCTACTCCCATTTCTACGGCCAGGTCGGCGTGCTGGGAACCTACGTCGGGACGCAGCCGAAGACGGCGGCCCAGGCGCTGGCCGCGATCCGCGCCGAGTACGAGAAATTGGCGCGCGAGGGGTTGCCGGCCGACGCCCTCGAGCAGGCCAAGCGGCAGACGCAGGGGCAGCTGACGCTGACGCTGGAGAGCCCCACCTCCCGGATGTATCGTTTGGCGAGCTTCGCCGTTCATGCTGAGCCATATCGCGGTCTGGATGCGACCCTCGCTGCGATCGGTGCGTTGACGCCCGACCGGGTGGCGGAGGTCGCGGCCGAGTTTTTCGCGCCCGGGCGCCAGACGCTGGTCTGGCTCGGGCCCAACTGACGCACCACCGAGCAAGGGTTCCAACATGATCGTCGGGGTACCGAAGGAGATCAAAACGGCCGAGAACCGTGTGGCCCTGGTCCCCGCGGGTGCCGAGTCGCTCGTCAGCGACGGGCACACGGTGCTCGTCGAGCAGGGAGCGGGACTCGGCTCCGGATTCTCCGATGATGCGTATCGCGCGGTCGGGGCGAGCATCGCCGGCTCGGTGGACGACGTATGGGCCAAAGCCGAAATGATCATGAAGGTGAAGGAGCCGATCGAGTCCGAGTGGAAGCGGATCCGCAAGGGTCAGATCGTGTTCACCTATTTCCATTTCGCGGCGTCCGAGCCGCTCACGAGAGCGATCCTCGCCAGCGGCTGCGTGGCGATCGCATACGAAACCGTGCAGCTGTCGACCGGCGAGCTTCCGCTGCTGACGCCGATGAGCGAAGTGGCGGGTCGCATGGCGGTGCAGGAGGGCGCGAAATACCTCGAGAAGGTGTTTGGCGGATCGGGAATTCTGCTGGGCGGCGTCCCGGGCGTCTTGCCGGCCGAGGTCGTGGTCATCGGCGGGGGCGTCGTGGGGACGAACGCGGCGAAGATGGCCGCTGGACTCGGCGCCCACGTGACGTTGCTCGATATTTCCCTCGACCGGCTGCGCTACCTCTCGGACGTGCTGGCTCCCAACGTCGATCTGCTCTACTCCAACCGTCACAACATCCTCGAGCAGATCCGCAAGGCCGACCTCGTCATCGGCGCGGTCCTGCTGCCCGGCGCGAAGGCGCCGCACCTCGTGAAGCGCGCCGACCTGAAACTCATGAAGCCGGGCTCGGTCGTCGTGGATGTGGCGGTCGATCAGGGTGGCTGCATCGAGACGATCAAGCCGACGACGCACGAGCAGCCGACCTACGTCGTCGACGGCATCATTCACTACGCCGTCGCCAACATGCCCGGCGGCGTGCCCCGCACGTCGACGCTGGCGTTGACCAACGCGACGTTTCCCTACGCCAAACGGCTCGCCAGGCGCGGCTGGAAACAGGCGTGCCGCGACGATCCCTCGCTGTTCCTCGGTCTCAACGTGATCGAGGGGAAGGTCGTGTATCCGGGGGTGGCCGAGGCGTTCGGGCTCCCGGTGGCGGATCCGCAGACGCTCGTGTGAGCGAGCGCCCTCCCGTGGTGCAGGTGCTGCGGCTCCCGCACCACGACGGTCTCCCGCTCCCCGCCCGCGCGACAGCCGGGGCGGCCGGCTATGACGTGGCGAGTGCCGAGGCGGCCTTCACGCTGCAGCCGATGGAGCGCCGTCTGGTGCGGACCGGATTGGCGCTCGCGGTTCCACCGGGCTTCGAGGCGCAGGTGCGCCCCCGCTCCGGTCTCGCGCTGAAGCACGGTCTCACGCTCCCCAACACCCCGGCGACGATCGACTCCGACTATCGCGGAGAGCTGATGGTCGCGCTGATCAATCTCGGCACGATCGCGGTGACGGTGGAGCGGGGGACCCGGATCGCGCAGCTCGTCTTCCAGCGCGTCGCGGTGGTGGAGCTCGAGACGGTGGACGCGCTGCCCCCGAGCGCACGCGGCACGGGCGGATTCGGGAGTACCGGAGCATGATGCGCTGTCCGGTGCTGTGCTACCACCGCATCGGTGGTCCGCTTGAGCTGGGCATCACGCGCGTCAGCCAGAAGGTGTTCGCCCGCCAGATGACGTCGCTCGCCAGGCGCGGCTGGCGCGCGCTGACGATCGAGCAGTACCAGCAGGCCGCCTCGCCGTATCTGTTCCCCGTCTCGCGGCTGTCGTCGGACGGCAAGGACTTTCTGTTGACGTTCGACGACGGCCACGCGAGTCTCGCGGACTTCGCCTATCCCGTGCTGGCGGATCTCGGGTTCACGGCGACGACCTTCCTGGTCACGGACTACATCGGGCGCGACAACTCGTGGGATGTGCCGTACGCGTTGCGCCGGCTGCCGCAGCTCTCCTGGCGGACGATCGAGTCGTGGCGCATCAAGGGGTTCGATTTCGGCTCGCACTCCGGGACTCACCGCCGGCTCACCTGGCTCCGCAGCGACGCGATCACCGAGGAGCTGACGCGGTCGCGCCAGACGCTGGTCGACCGGCTGGGGCCCTCGGCGGGATTGGCGATCGCGTATCCGTTCGGCGCCGTGAGCGATCGGACGGTGGAGCTGGCGCGCCAGGTGGGGTTCGGTCTGGGATTCGCCGGGGCCTGGGAGCGCAGCAAGGATCCACTGCGTCTGCCCCGCATCCCGGTGTATGTGTGGGACGCGCTGACCCGGCCGTTCGCGCTGCGCACGGGACCGGTCGGCACCGGAGGGCGCTTCGCGTCGCATCTCGCCAACCGTTGCGCGGTGGGGACGACGTTGCTGCTGGCGTTGACCGGGCGCTACCGCTCGAGCTGGCGTCCGCCCCACAATGGACAGCACGGCTGATGTCTACCAGGTAGGGGGCTTCGCCGCCACCTGAGGCACAGCCACCTCCAGTTCGCGGCCCGCGCCGGCCCAGCGAGTCAGCAGGTCGCGGGCCCACAAGAGCTCCCAGTCATGTGCG
>CAZXKN010000240.1:0-29975 GCA_964641815.1 uncultured Gemmatimonadaceae bacterium
GTGCACCTTCGCGATGTACAGGTTCCCGGTATGGGTCAGTAACCCGGTTGTATACGAATTGATGCCGAGCGCTTTCGAGAGCTGCTCCGCCTGCTGCGGCGTGATCAGCACGTCGCACCCGAAGCCCGACTGCTGCAGCACCTCGCAGAGCTTCGCCTTGGGGATGACGTTGACCTTGTAGCGCGCCAGCGAAATGATGCGGGCCCGAGCGGCGTCCATGGTGGCGATGCTCGCCGCCGAATCCGCCGCGTTCGCGACGCCCAGCGGCAGCACCAGCAGCTTCTCCGTCGGTTGCGGAGCGGCGAGCTGCGCCGCAGCACTGCCCACAGCGCCGGCCGAGAGAACGGCGAGGATACGAAGCACTCTCACGCGATCATTCCTCCGTGTGTCAATTTGCTACCCCAATGGGCGAAGAGGGATTCGAACCCCCGACTTCCTGCGTGTAAGGCAGGCGCTCTGAACCGCTGAGCTATTCGCCCGTGCACGCGAGTCGTTAGAGGGCCAGACCAACAGGGAAAAACACGCAATAGCCCAATACCAGAAGAACCGGCGCTGCAACTGTCGAGCCAGCGGCGAGCAGGACATACCCGACGACGACGCTGACCACTGCCGCGCCCAGCAATGCGAAGTTGCGCGGCCCATACCGTAGACGGGAACGGGCTAACGTCGGCTCTGACATGAGGCCCGCATTCTATCCCGTAATGCGAATACCGTCAAGGAGTTAGTGTGTCACGGGTGGGGCGGCTCTTCGCCGCGGCCGACTTCTTCGAGCGTCATCTGACAGCGCTTGCCCCAGGGATTGAACTTGTTGGCCTTGAAGCCCTCGTCCCAGGTGCGGCGCGCCCGGTCCTTGTCGCCGCCGAACCAGTACGCCCGCCCCAGCTCGTAGTACGCCTCGATCAGATTGGGACCGAGCGACAAGGTCTTCTGGAAAAAGGTCTGGGCGTCCTCGTACATCTCGCGGCTCAAGTAGACGAGCCCCAAGTAAAAATGCGCGTACAGCGTGGCCTTCTTGTCGTTGTCGAGCCGGATCGCCTTGGAGAGATGCTCGATCGCCTCGCCGAAGATGCGCTTCTTGAGACAGATATAGCCGACGTTGATGCGGGCGAGCGAGTTCGCCGGCTCCTTCATCAGGACTTTCTGGAAGGTCGAGAGGGCGTCGTCGTAATCGCCGTGCAGCATCTGCGCCCAGCCGAGCAGCGACTCCGCCTGCGTCTCCCCGGGTGAGAGCTGCAGCGCTTTCTCGAGCGCGGAGATCGCCCCGTCGTGGTCGCCGAGCGAGATCAGGCTCCAGCCTTTTTCGATGTACGTCGAGGCGCCGATGTGATCGGCCTTCACGGCGGGGCGTATCCCGGTGAATTCCGGCGCCGCTGCCTCCGAGCTCGATGCCGCCTGCAGCTGCTTGTAGCGGTCGACCAGGACGCGGATGTCCTCCTTCAACGTCCCGAGCTCGGCGAGCAGGCCGTCGACCTGCTTGAAGAACGCGATGATGTCGCGCTTGACGGCGTCGCGCTCGGCCTGGTTCGAGGCGGAGTCGAGCCGCTGCACGATCGAATCGTACTCCGTGCGCAGCGCGACGGCGGGGGACTCGCGGCTCACGCGTTCGCCTGTTCCGCCATCGCGGTCGTCAGCGCCAGCTTCTCCTTCGACGCCAGCAGCTTGCCGGTGTTGAGCACAATGATGGTGCGGCCCTCCCGGCCCACCAGGCCGGTGATGTACTCGGCGGCCAGTCCCTTCACGATCGACGGCGGCTGGCTCACCTGGCCGGCGGCGATCTGCAGCACCTCGGTCACCGCGTCCACGACCACGCCGATCCTCGACGACTCCCAATCGAGCACGATCGTGCGCGTTTCGTCCTTCAGCGGTGCGGCGACCCCGAGCCGCTTGCGCAGATCGATGACCGGCACCGGGTCGCCCTGGTATTGCAGTACGCCCTCCAGGAACTCCGGCGCCTTGGGGAGCCTGGCGGGCGCCTCGTAGCGCAGGATGCGCTCGACCTGAAAGATGTTGAAGGCGAACTCCTGCCCTGCCACCCGGAAAGTGACGAGCTGGACGTCGTCGCCGGTCGTCGTAGTCGTCATCGAATCCGCTCTCCCATCGCCTCGAGGTCGAGGATCGGCACCAGACCCGCCGCGCGCGCGGCCACCCCGACCGCCCACGGCAGCGACTCGCCGTCGGGCAGCGGCAGGGTGGCGCCGCGGATCACTTCGTCCGCGTCGTCCACCTCGAGCGCCAGGTAACGGCCGCCCAGCTCGACCAGCACCGCCGCCCGGCCGCGCTGGTCGGGGGGCTCGCGCCCGCCC
This sequence comes from uncultured Gemmatimonadaceae bacterium, assembly GCA_964641815.1. Taxonomy (GTDB): domain Bacteria; phylum Gemmatimonadota; class Gemmatimonadetes; order Gemmatimonadales; family GWC2-71-9; genus DASTHG01. The sequence goes on from CAZXKN010000240.1 coordinate 2,304, forward strand.
AGAAACGCGCCGAGGTGCACCAGCGGCACGAGCTTGCCGCGCAGCGGCGTCAGTCCGCGCACCGACGGATCGGCGCGCGGCACGTCCATCACCTCGGCGAGATCCGCCACTTCCACGACGCGCTCGAGCGGCAACCCATAGGGACGCCGCTCGGCCCGCACCAGCAGGAACCCGAGGCTCACCGCGATACCACCACGCCGCGCCGCGCCAGCTCGACTCCGGCCCGCTCCGCGATCTGTCCCAGTGGGACCACGGCGTCGACGCCACCCGCCTGTACCGCCGCCGACGGCATCCCGAAGATCACGGCGGTGTCCTTGTCCTGCGCCAGCCCGGCGCCGCCGGCGTCGTGAATCGCGCGCAATCCCTCGGCGCCGTCGCGGCCCATGCCGGTCAGCACTACGCCCACCGCGCGCGGGCCGAACAGCTCCGCGACGGACCGAAAGAGGGGATCGGCGGCGGGCCGCACGCCCCAGACCGGCGGGCCCTGGTCGAGCGCGATCACCGGTCCATCCTCGGCCGCCGTCACCCGCATATGATAATCGCCCGGCGCCACGTACGCCGTATCGGCGACGAGCAGCGCACCCGCGTCGGCTTCGACGACGCGCAGCGCGCTCATGCTGCTGAGCCGCTCGGCGAGGCTGCGCGTGAAGCGCGGCGGCATGTGCTGCACGACGAGCACCGCGGTGTGCAGCCCCGTGCGCAGCCGCGGGATCACTTCCGCCAGCGCGCGTGGGCCGCCGGTCGAGGCCGCGATGGCAAGCACCAGCTGGGCGCGCCGTCCCAGCTCGAGCGCCGGCGCGCGCGGTGCGGGAGTCGGCGGCCGCGCCAGCACCGACATACGGGAGACATCGGCGGCCAATGCCGCCCGGGCCGCCGCGATGAGGCGCGGCGCCAGGGCGAGCAACGCGTCGCGGCTGCCATCGACCGGCTTGGCGACGATCTCGACCGCCCCGAGCTCGAGAGCGCGGATCGCCGCCTCGGTCCCGGGGCCGGCGTGGGCGCTGATCACCACGATCGGCCGCGGCGTCTCGGACATGATGTACCCGATCGCGCCGAGGCCGTCGAGCTCGGGCATCTCGAGATCCATCGTCACCAGGTCGGGCTGCAGCTGGTGCACCTTGCGCACGGCGTCGAACCCGTCGCGCGCCGATCCCACGACGCGGAACGGCCCGTCGCCGCGCTCGCCCCCCAGCACGTCGGACAGCACGCGGCGCATCAGGGCGCTGTCGTCGACGACGAGCACGGTGGGGAGCCGTTCAGATGACGACGTCTGCGCCTCCTACGGTGCGCGTTTCGCAGCGCCCGTTCTGCGGCCAGAACCGCACCGAACGGCCGCGCTCCCCGCCCACCGCTTCACCGATGATCGGAATGGCGGCATGATGCAGCGCGTTGCGCGAGGCCGCGATGTTGCGCTCGCCCATCTGCACGGTGCCCAGCGTCATCAGCTGGGCGAACATGCTGGCCCCGCCGGCGAGCTTCGCCACCAGCCGGTGGCGGCCCGCCCCCGCGGCAAGCATGCGCTGGATGAGGAACGGGACCGCGGTCTCGGGGAACTTCGCCGGATTGCTCTGGTCGCGGGCGAGGCTGTGCGACGGCAGCAGCACGTGCGCCATCGCGCCGACACACGCCTCCGGATCGTGCAGCATGATGGCGACGCACGATCCGAGGCCGAGCGTCACGATCACCGTCTGGCGCTCCACCGCCCACTCGGCGACCCGCACGTAGCGCTCGGCGGAGGCGGTGGCGACGGTCACGCCGGCTTCCGGTAGATCCGCTCGCGCGGGTTTTCCATGCGCAGCTGCTCGCGCGCCGGGCCGAGCAGCGTCTCGACCTTGCCGAGCAGCAGCAGCCCATCGGGCCGCAGCGCGCTCGCGAACACCTGGAACAGGCGCTCCTGCGTGTCGCGGTCGAAGTAGATCACGACGTTGCGGCAGACCACGAGATCGAACGGCCCGCCGGGCGGGCGTCCGGTCGTCAAATCGTGGCGCTGGACGGTGACGAGCCCGCGTACCGCGGCCACCGGCGCGCGCGTCCCATCCGCCGCCGCCGGCTCGATCCAGCGACGCAACACGTCGGCCGGGGTTTCGCTGAACGCGGCCGCGGCATAGCGTGCCGCCGTCGCGCGCTCGAGGCTTTGGCGATCGATGTCGGTCGCCAACACCCGCGCCCGCGGCAGCCAGTCGCTCTGGCCGGTGGTGCGCGCGGTCTCGGCCAGCGCCGCAGCGATGGTGTACGCCTCTTCCCCGGACGCGCACCCCGCCGACCACACCGCGACGGCGCCCGACCGCGCCTGCCAGCGCTCGGCGAGAAACGGCGCGAGCGCAGTCCAGGTTTCGTTGTTGCGGAAGAACTTGGTGACGTTGATGGTGAGGGCGTCGAGCAGGCGGTCGTACTCGTGCCCGTCGCTGTCCAGCAGGCGGCTGTAGTCGGTGAAGCTGTGCACGCCGCGCGCCCGCATCCGCACCGCGATGCGCCGTCTCAAGCAGCGGTCCTTGTACGCGCCGCAGCATACGCCCCGCGCCTGTGTGATCTTCTCCGTCAACGCCCGGAAGGCCCGCTCCTCCGGTGAATCGCTCACTGCAAGGCGCTCAAGGTCTCCAGGTTGGTCTTCGCGAGCTCGTGGCCCGGATTCAGCTCGAGCGCGCGCCGCCACAGCTGCGCCGCCAGGTCCCGGTCGTTCCGCTTGTAGGCGATGTTGCCGAGCTTGAAGTAGACGTCGTCGCCGAGGTCCGGTGCCAGCTCGATCGCCCGGCGATACGCCGCCCACGCCTCGTCGTAGCGTGACGCGCGATACGCCAGGTCGCCGAGATTCTTCGACAGCTGCGGCTGCGACGGCTCGTCGCGGATCGCCATGCGCACCAGCTCCTCGGCGCCGCGCAGGTCTCCGGACAGCTCGCGCAGCACCGCGAGATTGTTGCGCAGCACGGCGTTCGACGGATAGGCGGCGATGCCCATCCCGCCGATCTGCTCGGCGGTCTCGAAATCCGAGCCGAGGCCCGCCGCCAGCGCCCGCGCCCAGAACCAGATGGCGGGCGGCTGATGCGTGCCGTACAGCTCGCGGGCGCGGTCGAGGCGGCCGCTGGCACCGGCGTGGTCGCCGCGCTTCAGCGCCACAATGCCCCACCCGAGGTAGATGCGCGGATCGTTGCGCGCCCGGGACGCGGCTTCGGCGCACGCCGCCTCTGCTTCGTCGAGCTTGCCGAGCTGCTCGTAGGCGAAGCCGAGGTTGTGGAGCACCGCCGGCCGGTTCCCGCCCTTCTCCGCAGCGCTGCGCAGCGACTCCATCGCTTCGCGCCAGCGCGCCTGCTTCAGCGCGACGAGACCGAGGAAAAACAGCGCGTAGGCGTCGCCGTTGCGCAGCTCGGCGACACGGCGGAATTCGCGCGCCGCTTCGTCCAGCATGCCCGTCTTGTAGAACGCTACGCCAAGATTGCGATGCTCCTCGACACGCGCATCGGTGGCGGCCCCCGATTCGGCGGACTGGGTGCGCCCGGCGCGGTGCAGAAATCCGGCGGTGATCAGGCCGTAGATCGCCTTGCCGATCTCGAACTCGCCCAGCCCGGAATCCTCGACGACCTGAGTGACGTCGCGCGAGCCGTCGAGCAGCGGCAGGATGCGCTGCTGTGTCTCCGTGAGCTGCGCCTCGCTGATGTCGAGCCGCTCGTGGTCGACGATGAAGATGATGTCGAACGACGGCACCTTCTTCTCGATCAGTCCCCACTCGTCCACCCGGCGGGCACCCTCGAGCAGCAGCGACTCCGGATTGATCGAGACGAGGAAGTCCTGGCGCTCGGGCTTGACGTCGGCTTCGAAGTTGAACGTGCCCTGCGTCCACGTGAACAGGAAGTAGACCGCTTCCTCGATCTGCACGCGGATGTAGCGCTCCAGCTCGGGCTGCGAGATGGCGCCCTGCTCCACGAGGATTTCGCCCAGCTTCTTGTCGCGCTCGCGCGTCTGCCGCGCCACGGCGGTGTCGAGCTGGTCCTGCGTGATCTTCTCGTGCTTGGCGAGGATGTCGCCGAGGCGGTCGCGGCGGTTGACGATCGACGCGTAGCAGATGCGGCCGCGATCGAAGAAGATGTAGCCGAAGTTCGAGCGGTCGGCGATCGAGAGGCAGCCGGTCTTCTGCCCCAGCGCCAGGAGCTGCAGCACGTCGGGGAGCGAGGCTTCGCGCAGCGAGCCCTTGATCGCCATCTAGCGCAGCTCCTCGATCAAGCGGTCGGCCGGCGCAGCCCAGTCCCACACGATCTTCTCGCGGCTGCGCACCCCGCCCGCGCTCGACACCACGATCCCCGACGTCCGGAATCCCACCGTGCGGCGGCGCTCGGCGGCCGTCCCACCCTCGAGCACTTCGCGCGCCAATCCCGCGCTCACCGGTACGTCCTGCGCGGCGGCCGCTCCCACCACGCGCTGCAACAGTCCGATCAGACTGCGCACCGAGTCCGCCGGGCGATCGGCGAGATAGTCAATCAGCGCTGGATCGTCGGGAACCTCCTGGGCGCCGAGCGCGCGCTGCACGACGACGCGGCGCACCTCGCGGTCCGGCTCGGGCAGCTCCACCACGAGCCCCCCTTCCAGCCGCGAGGAGATGCGCTGTTCGATCCCCTGCAGAGTCTTGGGGTGCGCGGGCGCGGTGAAGACCAGCTGGCGCTCCAGGTCCTGGAAGAGATTGAAGAGGTTGAACAGCTCTTCCTGGGTGCGGTCCTTCCCGCCGATGAGGTGGATGTCGTCGAGCAGCAGGGCCGTGGCGCGGCGGTAGCGGGCGCGCCACCACTCCATGCGGTTGCCGTCGAGCGCCGTGATCAGCTCGTCGATGAACGCCTGGGTCGACAGACAGGCGACGACCGCGCCCGGCTGGCGCGCCAGCTCGAGACCCAGCGCGTTCAACAGGTGCGACTTCCCTACTCCGCTTTTCCCGATGAAGACGAGCGGGTTGTAGCGCCGTCCCGGCTCCTCGATCACCTCGCGCGCCACGTTGACGGCGAGCTGGTTCGACGATCCGACGGCGAAGAGCGAGAACGGCAGCGCCGCCGAGGGCGCCGGCGGCGGCGCCGCGCCGGCGCGCACCCGCGTGGCTGCCTCTTCCGCCTCGGCCAGCCGCTCGGGGTCGCGGAACACGCTCTGCCCCGCGGCCTGCGGGTCGAACTGCGAGACCTCGGCTTCGAGCACGCGCAGCCGCTCGACGTCGCGCGCAAACGCTGCGATCTCTTCGTCGGGGGCGATCGGCGTCTCCTGCTCGAGCAACAGCTCGAGACGCCGCGTGCGATAGCCTTCGCCTTCCCAGCGCAGCATCGCTTCCGCGATGCGCGCGCGCCACGCCTCCACTGCCTTGCCGACGGTCGTGGTGACGTCGGTGAGAAACGCGGCGAACTCGTCTGGGGACGTGCGCTCGCTCGCGACGGCCGCGTGCCCCCCCGACGCGCGCACCTCGATCCCGAGCAGCTGCTTCGCGCCTTCGGCGTTGAGCGGCGACTCGTTCACGGCCTGGTAGGCGACGAGCCGGTTCAAGACACCCATCAGCTCCCGCACATTGGCGAAGCTGGAGGCCGCGACCGTCTCGAGCACGCCGGGCTGGAACTCCGCCCCGCGCTCCTCGGACTTGCGGCGCAGAATCGCGACGCGCGTTTCGTAGTCCGGGGCGCCGATATCGACCACCAGTCCGCCCGAGAAGCGCGAGATCAGCCGCTCGTCGAGGTTCTCGATGTCGACCGGGGTGCGGTCGCTCGTGAGCACGATCTGGCGGCCCGCGGCCTGCAGCGCCTCCGACAGGCGCAACAGCTCCGCCTGCATCTCGAGGCGGTTGGTGAGAAACTGCACGTCGTCGATCAGCAGCACGTCCACGGTCTGGAAGCGGCGCCGGAAGGCGTCGCCCTGCCCCGCCGCGATCGCGGCGTGGAACGCTTCCACGTATTCGTCGAGCGTGAGGTATTCGACGTTCAGGTCGGACGCGAGCCTCTTCGCCGCGGCTCCGATGGCCATGAGCAGGTGCGTCTTGCCCAGACCGGAGCCGCTATAAATGAAGAGCGGGTTGTACGCCGAGCCCGGGCTTTCGGCCACGGTGCGCGCGGCGGTAACGGCCAGCCGATTCGCCGCCCCGACCACGAAGGTGTCGAAGGTGAACTTGGGGTTCAGCGATGTCGTCACACCGCCGCTCCCTGCGCCAGGCGGCGCAACACGAGCTCGGTGATCGACTTCAGTGTCTCGAACACGCCGTTCCCGTGCAGCGCATCCGCGGGGAAGCTCGGCACGCCGCGGAAGTTGAGCGCGTCGTCGAGCTCCACGGGCTGCAGGATCAGCTCACGCGGCAGGTCCTGCTTGTTGTACTGCAGCGACAGCGGCATCGTGCGGATGTCGATCGAGAGGTCGAGCAGATTGGCCTGGAGGTTCTGCAGGCTCTCGAGGTTCTCGTCGAGCTGGCGCGCCTGGCTGTCGGCGACGAACACGACGCCGTCGGCGCCCTGCAGCACGAGACGCCGCGTGGCGTTGTAGTAGACCTGCCCCGGCACCGTGTAGAGCTGGAAGCGGGTGGTGAATCCCGAGATCTGTCCCAGGTCGATCGGGAGAAAGTCGAAGAACAGGGTGCGGTCGGTCTGCGTCGCGAGCGACACCATGCGCCCGCGACGCGACTCCGGCACGCGCCCGTAGATGTAGTGGAGGTTGGTCGTCTTGCCGGAACGTCCCGGGCCGTAGTAGACGATCTTGCACGTGATTTCGCGCGTCGTGAAGTTGACGAGGGACAAGGCGCCTATCTCCCGAACAGCGAGTTGAGGCTGTCGTTCAGGTCGCGCTCGAAGTCGGCGGCCAGCACCTGCTTGGGGACGCCCGTCTTCGGACTAGCGGCGCGCAAGTCGGCCACGAGTTGCTCCAAGAATAACTGCACCAGGCCGAGACTCGAAGCGTCGAGCTCGTAGACGACGAGCACGACGAGCGGTCCGCGATCGGTGTCGAACGCGCTGAGGAAAATCCCGTTGCGCTGTCCCTGGTGCGACAGGCCGGCGAACGGTGGCTGGCTCATGAGCCGCGCCAGCTCGCTGGTCGATGCCACGATCGCCGCACCCAGCGCCGAGGCCGCCATCACGTCGACGGCACGCGAAAAGCCCGATTGTGCCAGCACCTGTCCCGCCGGCGTCATCAGCAGCACCAGCCGCGCGCCCGCCTCGGTGACGTACGTCGTCAGTGGCTCGAGCGTCCAGGTCTCGACCGCGCGGATGGTCATACGGCGGTCTCAGCCGCGCGCAGCAGCTCGAGCCGTACCAGGCCGACGTTCACGTCGGCCTCCGTCACCGCGACGAGCAGCAACCCGTGCTCGGCGCCTGCCGGGACGACGAGCAGCGCGCCCTGATCGCACTGCAGATGCCAGAACTGGCTGGACCCGAGCCCGGCCGAGATCATGGCCCGCTGCAGCCGTCCCGCGAGACTCGAGGCGAGCGCGGCGACGGCGCTGCCCTTGATCCCTTCCATCAGCTGCTCCGCCACGACCAACCCGTCGCTGCGCGACACGACCATCGCCCCGCGCACGCCACGGACGCGGGTGATGAGATCGAGCGCGCGCGCCAGCGCCGGGGCGGTCACCGTTGCCGCTCCAGCCATTGGCGGGCCACCTGCGCCGCGCGCTGCGCCAGCAGGCCGAGGCGCCCCAGCGGCAGCGACCGGTCGCGCATCAGCAGCAGCAGCGATTCCGGCGTCGGCTGCACCAGATAGACGTGCCCACCTTGCCCTTCGGCGGACAACCCGTGCCACGACCCCAGATCGAGCAGGCGCGCGGCGCGCCCCGACTCCTGCGACACGCCGGCGAGATACGCCGCGACCGTATCGGTGACGTCCGTGCCCTCGGGCGTCTTGAGCGCGCCGCCCAGCACCAGCCCCGCGGCGTCGAGCAACAACAGCCCTTCCTCCGCTCCTTCGAGACCGGCAAAGATGCGCTCGTCCGGCAGCGCCGAGACGGACTCCGACCGCCGCGCCGCCACAGCGGGCGGCTCAGCATCCGCGGCCGGGAGTGAGACGGCGGGTTGCGGCGCGGGCGTCGCGCGCGGCGACGGCGGTGCGAGCGTCGCCCCGGCTTCGCCGCGGATCACGGCGAATGCCTGCTCGATCGTCGGGTCGTCGGGAGCGGCGTCCCGGGCGGCCTGGAGGTGCGATTCGGCCTGCGCCAGGTCGCCGATCTTGAAGTAGAGGAACGCGAGGCCCTTGAGCGCCCCGGTGTGCTGCGGAGCGATGCGCAGCGTCATGTCCCACTCGTCGAACGCGTGCTCGTAATCGTGCGCGTCGGCGAAGATGCGGGCCAGCAGATCGTGCGCATCGGCGAGATGGGGATGGCGTTCCAGCCCGTGCTGCGCCACGCGCGTCGCGGCGTCGAACTGCCGCTTCTGGCGCAGCAGCTCTCCGAGGCGCAGGAACACGAGGCTCTGCGGATCGCTGGCCAGCTGAGCGGAGAGCGCCTTGACGTCGTCAGACACGCGCACCTCCTGCGCCGCCGGCGCGCGAGCCCGCGAACACCTGCGCCGCGGCCTTCGCCGCCCGCACCTCGTCCTGGAACGCCAGCTCGCGCTCCTCGTTGGGCGCGAGCCGCTCCCACTGGTCCCACTGCTCCACGGCTTCGGGGAAGCGCCCCACCTGGACCAGCGCGTACCCGAGCAGCCGGTAGGCAGGGACGAGCAGCGGGTCGAGCCGCTGCGCGCGGCGCAGCTCTTCGACCGCGTCGGCCGGCCGCCCGGCGGCGAAGTGGACGCGGCCCAGCAGCAGATGCACCGACGGGTGGTGCGGCTGCACGGCGGCCGCCCGCTCGGCGGCCGCGCGGGCGCGGTCCAGATCCTGACGCACGAACGCCTCTTCGGCTTCGGCGACGAGCGCCACGGCGTCGGGCGCGCTGTTCCGTCCCCGCGGCGCGGTACCCGGATCGACCAGCACGATGAGGCCGGCGCTTTCCAGGCCGAACAGCGTCTTCGCGATGTCGAAGTCGGAGCGGCCCAGCGTCGCGGCGATGGCGCGCAGATCGCGCTCGCCGTCGATCAGCGCCAGCACCTCCCACTCGGGGGGCAGCAGATCGAGATCGCCGCCGTCGGCGGCGGGGGCGTAGGTCGGAACGACGCCGAGGTGGGGCACGCGCTTCTCGATGCGCGCCCACTCGTCGATGCGGCGTGCGCCCTCCATCAGCAACGCCTCGGTCGAGATGCGCACCATCGCTTCGGTGTTGATCTCCGTGAGCGGGCCCTCGGTGAACGAGAAGTACCCCTCGCGCCACCCCATCACCTCGAACACTACTTCTTCGACCTGGAAGCGCACCTGGCGCTGCAGCTCGCGCGGCGTAACGGCGCCGATCGCGACGAGGATCTCGCCGAGCCGGCGCGGATCGCCCTGGCGCGCCTGCATGTCGCGCGCGCGCTCGAGATCGGCCTCGCTGATCTTGCCGCTGCGCAACAGCAGGCCGCCCAGCGGGTGCGGGTTGCTGCGGATCTCGGCGTAGATCACGGCCCCGTCGTCGAAGTAAATCGTCCCGGCGTTGTGCCGCAGCTCGGAGGTGACGCGCAGCACCCCCGTCTTCCGGCTGAGGTCGAGCAGCTGGAACACGTCATGGATGCCGAGCTCCCGAAGCGGGCCTTCGATCGCCATACCGGATCAGGCCGCGTCGGAGGTGAAGATGTGCTGCAGATCGACGGCGGTGCGCGCGTGCATGCGGGCCCGCTGCGCGAACGGCCCCGACGGCTCGAGCCGCGTGACCCGCTCCCACACGTGCACCGCTTCGCGATAGCGGCGCAGCCGCGCCAGCACGACGCCCTCGTAGAACAGCGCCGCCACGTGCTCGGGGTCGAACTTCAACACGCGGCGGAACGCCTCGAGCGCCGACGACGCGCGCGCGTCCTCGAGCAGCGACCGGCCCAGCAGCAGCAGCGCGTCGAGGTCGTAGGGATCCTGCTCCAGCAGGTCGGCGAGCCGGGCGATGGCGGGCCGCAGCCGGCCGAGCCGCCGCTCGAGGTCGGCGAGCGCGATGTTCGCCTCGTGATAGGTCGGCAGCTCGTGCAGGGCGCGCTCGTATGCCTGCAGGGCGTCGGGCCATTCCTCGCGCTGCTCGTGCAGCCGGCCCAGGTCGACCCACACGGCGACGAACCCCTGATCGAGCTGCAGCGCCCCGCGATAGGCCGCCAGGGCGCCGCCGCGATCGCCCACTTTCAGGAGCACGTCGCCCTGCAGCTTGTGCAGATCGGCGCGCGCCGGAGCCCGCGCCTGCGCCTGCTGCAGGGCGGTGAGCGCCGCGGCGGCGTCGCCCTGCACCGCCCGCACATGTGCCACGGCGACGAGCGCTTCCACGTCTCCCGGTACGAGGGTGAGCAGCTCCTCGGCTGGTGCCGCGGCTTCCGCGGCGCGGCCCAGCGCGAGCAGCGCCTTGATCTCGCCCAGCCTCGCGTCCGTGCGGTCGCGATCGATGTCGCGCACCTCGCGGTAGCGCTCCAGCGCCTCGCCGTGCAGGCCGCGCTTGGCGTAGAGCTCGGCAATGAGCGTGGTGGCGTCGCCGCGGTCGGAGCCGCGCTGGATAGCCCGCACCGCCTCGGCAGCGGCGAGATCGAACAGCCCCTTGCTGACATAATCGCGGGCGAGACCGAGTTGATCGTCGCTGGCGCGTCCGGGAGCGACGGCGGCTTCGGGCGGCGCCAGCTCCTGGAAGATGTTGTCGAGCAGCCGCTGATCGAAAGAAAAATCCTGCCCCAGCGTATCGGCGGTGACGTCCGCCGAGATCTGCGGCACCACCCCGATCGTGGCCTCTTCGTACTGCAGGTCGATCGTGAGCGCGAACTTCTGCGACACGTAATAGGGATCGAGCTCGAGCGCCCGCTTGGTGGCGCGCAGCGCGCCGTCGAAATCGCCGAGGTTGGAAAGCGTGAAGCTGAGGTTGTAGTGCGCGCCGGCGTGCTGCGGGTCGGCCTCCACCGCTCGGGCAAACGCGTTGCGCGCGTCGGCGAAGCGCTTCAGCTCGACCAGCACCAGCCCCACGCCGTTCCACCCCGACGCATTGTGCGGCTCGTCGGCGAGCACCTGGCGATAGGCCTCGAGGGCGAGCTGCAGGCGGCGCAGGTGGAACAGAATGAGCGCCAGGTTCAGCCGGGCGGCGGCGAACTTGGAATTCAATTGCAGTGCGGTGCGGAACGCCTCGATCGCGTCCTCGTTGCTCCCCTGGTGCGCCAGCGCGACGCCGGTGTTGTTCCGGGCGAGCCCGTACTTCGGATCGATCTCGGCGGCCCGGGCGTAGGAGCTGAGCGCCTCCTCGACCCGCCCCGACTGGTGCAGCACGACGCCGCGCTCGTTCCACAGCTTGGGAGAGTCGGGTGACTCCTGGATCAGCGTCTCGTACAGCTCGAGGGCGGGACCGAAATCGCGTCGCAGCAGGTGGACTTCGGCCATCGCCTGGAGCACGAGGCGGCGGTCCTCCCCGCGCTCGACGGCGAGGCGGTACTCGCGCAGCGCTTCGACGTAGTAGCCCTTCTGCCGGAACGCGAGCCCGAGGTTGAAGTGTGCCAGCTCGCGGCCCTCGACCACTTCCATCTCGAGCGCTTCACGCACGAGGTAGGGCTGGCTCTTGCGCTCGTGCGTCGAGAGCCGCTCGATCGAGAGATTCGCCTGCGCGCGGGCGAGCGGCGGATTGAGCTCGATGGCGCGCTTCGAGGCGGTACGCGCCTCCTGGTGCCGCCCCATGTCGCCCAGCACGAACGCCATGAGGTAATGCGCGCTGGCGTTGTCGGGGTTGAGCTGCACGGCTTTCTGCAGCGCGACGAGCGCTGCGTCGTTCAGGCCGCGGTTGTAGAGCACTTCGCCGAGGTAGAACTGCACGACGCTCGACACGGGATCGAGCGCCTGCGCCTGCTCGAACCAGTCGGCGGCAACCTCGAGCCGGCCGCGCGCTTTCTCCGCGAGGCCGAGCTGGATCACGGCGGCGGCGTCGCGCGGATGGTGGGCGAGGATCTGCTCGAACTCGGCCACCGCATCGTCGAACTGGCCCAGCGCGGCGAAGGCGCGGCCCAGCTCGAGTCGCGCTTCACGGTCGTCGGGAGCCTGGCGCAGCCGCTCCTGCAGCTCGGAGACGCGGCGGTCGTAGTAGCCCGTCGAGTGGTAGGCGATCTCGAGATTGCGCTGGGCGACCTGCATCTTCGGGTCGAGCTCCAGCGCGCGCGAGAACTCCGCGATCGCTTCGGCGATCAGTCCCTTCTGATAGTACAAGACGCCGAGGTTGTTGTGTGCCCCGGCGTCGGCGGGATCGATCCGGCGGCCGAAGGATCGCAAGACCGAGAGGTCGCGATCCGAGAGCGCGGGCGCCGTCACGGCTCAGGTGACGCGGATCGCGTCGAAGATCGCCTTGAGCGAGGCGAGGTCCGGCAGCAGCAGGAAATGCCCGCGCAGCTCCTCTTCGGCGTCGATGCGGAATTCCGTTTCAACGCAGAACACGAAGTCGCGGTCGTGCCCGAAATTGAGGTACGTCGTGGTGAGCACGGCGGCCGACAGATCGATGACCAGGCTCGGCACCGACGGCAGCAGCAGCATTCCCATGAAGTCGGAGAGGGCGTTCATGTAGGCGCCCGAGAGGATATTCCCCGCCTCTTTGAGGGCCGACTGCTCCAGCGCGTCGAACGCCGTCGTCGCGCCCTGCGCGCGGCGCAGGAGCATGTCGCACAGCCGCTGCCCGACGCGCTCCGGGAAGAGCAGCAGCGTGCGGCCCGTGAGATCGCCCAGCATATGCATCAACACCGCGACCACCACGGCGTGTGGGTCGCCCAGCAGGTCGGCGACTTCCTCGAGCCGCGCGATGTTGATCTGCGGCACGCTGATCATGATGCGACGATTCGTCATCTGGGACAGCGCGGTCGCCGCGTGACCGGCCCCGATGTTGGCGACCTCGCGCAAGGCGTCGATCTGCAGTTCCTTCAGATCGCGAACGTCTTCCATACGTCCCCCTTACACGAGCCCACCGGCGTCGAGAATCAACGCCGGCACACCGTCCCCCATGATGGTCGCCCCGCTGAACACCGGGAGCGTTCCCTGGGGTGCGTCGAAGCCTTTCACCACGATCTCCTGCTGGCCCAGCATCCCGTCCACCACCACCCCGGTGCGGCGCTCGCCCATCTGCAGGACGACGACCGGACGCCGCGCCGACGGCGTGCCGCCCCCCGCGCTCAAGAGCTCGCGCAGGTGCACCAGCGGCACGACCCGGTCGCGCAGCACCATCGCTTCGCGTCCCTCGACGGTGGTGCTCGGCACAGCGCCGAACTCGACCGTCTCGGACACGTAGGTGAGCGGCAGCGCGTAGCGCTCGCCGCCGACGTCGGCGATCAACGCGCGCACAATGGCCAGCGTCACGGGAAGCCGGAGCACGAACGTCGTGCCGCGGCCCGGCTCCGACTGCACCTCGATCGTACCGCCCAGTGCGCGGATCTTCGACATGGCGACGTCGAGCCCGACCCCGCGCCCCGACACGCTGGTGACCGCTTCGGTCGTGGAGAAACCCGGCCGGGCGATTACGCGCAGCAGCTGGTCATCGGTCAGCGCCTCGACGCCCGCATCGACGAGCCCTTCCTTCTGTGCTTTCTCGAGAATGCGGCGGCGGTCGAGCCCGCGGCCGTCGTCGGCGATGCTGATCGCCACCGAAGCGCGCTCGCGCACCGCCCCGAGGACAATCTCGCCCTCGGCGGGCTTGCCGCGGCGCTTGCGCTCGGCGGGCGTCTCGATGCCGTGATCCACGGCGTTGCGCAGCAGGTGCATCAGCGGGTCGCCCAGCTCGTCGAGGATGGTGCGGTCGAGCTCGATCTCCTTGCCCTCCACCCGCAACGCCACCTGCTTGTCGAGCTGCCGGGCGAGATCGCGCACCTGCCGGGGGTAGCGGTCGAACACCTGCCACACCGGCGTCATCCGCGCCTGGATGATCTCCGCCTGCAGCTCACCGGTGAGCCGCGAGACCTGGATCGCCACGTCGTCGACCGCAGGATCGCGCCGCTCCGTTGCGAGCTGGTTGAGACGGCCGCGGGCCGTCACCAGCTCGCCGATGAGATCCATCAGCGCGTCGAGCCGGCGCAGATCGACGCGGATGTGACGACTGCGCTCGGCAGCCGCCCCCACGATCGCCGCCGCGCCTTCGGCCGCGCGCGCGGTCGCCGCCGTTTCCTGCTCCGCCACCGACACCGACTCGACGTCGCCCGCGCCCGACAGTGCGCGCTCGACCTCGCCTGCCGGCGTGGCGGTGTCGAGTCGGAAGCTGAAGCGGCCGTCGAAGTCTTCCGCGCCGAATGACTGCTCGGGCGGTGACAGGTGCGAGATGGCGCCGAACGCCTGGGCGCGCCGCAATACGAGCAACGCCCGCCCGCCTTTGAGCGGTGCCTCGGCCCGCAGCGTAATCGACACGAGCCGCCCGCCGGTCGCGCTGTCCTCGACCGGCGGCGCCGGCGGCACGGGCGCGTTCACGCGGGCGCGGCTCGCCCGCCCGACGCGTCCCGCCGGCGCACCCCAGCGCTTCGCCGCCGCGTCGAGCTCCGTGCCGATCGTGGCCACGTCGAGGTCCTTCTCGCGGCCCGCCACGGCGAGGCCGATGGCCCGCTCGAGCAGATCGGTGGCGCGGAACAGGAGCTGCAGCAGATCGCCGCCCGGCGCTCCCTTCGTCTTGCGGAGCCGGTCGAGCAGATTCTCCATGCGATGCGCGAGATCGGCCACGCGCGCGTACCCCATCGTGGCCGCCATGCCCTTCACCGTGTGGACGGCGCGGAAGATCCCCCCGACCGGCTCCACCGAAGCGGGCGTGCGCTCCCAGTCGAGCAGCAGATGATTGCACGCGCTGACGTGCTCCCGGCTCTCCGCCAGGAACAGATCGGCGTACTGCGACAGATCCATGTCAGCCGAGAACGCGCTGGACGGCTTCCAGCACGCGGGAGGGCTGGAACGGCTTGACGACGAAGTCCTTGGCCCCAGCCTGAATCGCCTCCACCACCAGCGCCTGTTGTCCCATGGCGCTGCACATCAGGATCTTCGCATCGGGGTCGTTCTTCACGATCTCGCGCACGGCATCGATGCCCCCCATGTCGGGCATGACGATGTCCATGGTGACGAGATCGGGTTTCAGCTGCCGGTACTTCTCCACCGCCTGAGCGCCGGTCTCCGCCTCGCCCACGATCTCGAAGCCAGCCTGCGCGAGGATGTCGCTGATCATCGTCCGCATGAAAATCGCGTCATCGCAGACGAGAACAGAATGGCTCACAGACCCTCCCTAGGAAGACAGTACGGGGGCCAGCAAAGCCTCAGTATCGAGCACCACGAACACCTGCTCACCGCGCCGCCCGACGGCCCGCACCAATCTCGGATCGAGCCCCGGCAGCGTCTCGCGCCGCTCCAGCTGCTCGCTCGGCAGCGTCAGCAGGTCCAGCACCTCGTCCACCATGAAGCCGAGGGGGCGGCGCGCCGGCCCCACCTCGAGCAGGACCGTGGTCCCGCCGTCCGTCGTTCCGGGATCGGGCAGCGCCAGCGCTCGCCATCCCTCTACGACCGTGATCAGACTGCCTCGCACGTTGACCAGCCCGGCCACCAGGGGCGGCGCCCCTGGAATGCGGATCGTGGGGAGTCGGGGCAGGATTTCCCGGACCGCCTCCGCCTCAGCGGCGCAGGCGAGCGGGCCCACCCGGAACACCAGGAGCCTGACGATCGTCGGGTCAGCCATCCGAGAGAGCGAAGCCAAGATACTGCAAGGGGTTGCGTTCAGCAAGCAAATTCGCGTCGCCGGCCGCTTCTGCAAGCGCCGGCAGCAGATCAGCGGGCCATGGAGAGCGGAGCGCCAGTTTGGCACCCGTGATCGGGTGGGTGAAATCGAGCTCTGCCGCATGTAGCATCTGGCGCGGTGCCAGCTCCTCGAGCCGCTCCGCGGCGCGGCGTTCGGAGGGGGTGACGCGCCGGCTGCCACCGAAAGCGTACTCTCGGTCGCCGACCACCGGATGCCCGACGTGGGCGAGGTGGACGCGGATCTGATGGGTGCGTCCCGTGCCGAGCGTAACGCGCAGCAGGTCGACGAGCGCGAAGCGCGCGACTTGCTCGACATGCGTCACCGCGTGGCGCCCGCCGGACCGCACCGTCATCCGTTTGCGGTCTTCGCTGTGGCGCGCGATCGGGGCTTCGATGTCCACGGGACTCTTGGCGAAATGTCCCCAGGTGACGCAGGCGTAGACTCGCCGCACCTCGCGCCGCTCGATCGCGCGGGCGAGACGGCGGTGCGCGAGATCGCTCTTGGCGACGACGAGCAAACCCGAGGTGTCGCGGTCGAGGCGGTGCACGATCCCGGGGCGGCCCGCCTCGTTTCCTGCGGAGAGTGGCGTGCCGCGGCCCACGAGGACGTTGACGAGCGTGTCGTCCCAGTGGCCCGGGCCCGGGTGGACGACGAGACCGGCCGGCTTGTCGAGTACCGCGAGGTACTCGTCCTGGTAGACGAACTGGAGATCGCTGTTGGCCGGAGCGTAGGTGCGCGGCGGGGCGTCGGGGGGAAACTCGACGGCGATCGTCATGCCGCGCTCGAGCAGCGCCGAGGCGCGCAGTGGGCGACCATCCAGGGTGACGCGTCTGTCGGCGATGAGGCGGGCGGCATGGGTGCGGGAAACGGCGAGCTGATCGGCAAGAAAACGATCGAGCCGCTCGGTCATGGGCACCACGATGCAGAACGTGGTGCCGGACGGCGTCACGACGTCGCCGTCCCTGCCTCCTTCGGCGCTCCGCCACCCCGCGTACGCCCTTCCATCCACAACGAGATGGCGAGCGCGATCGCGCCGACGGTGATCGCGGAGTCGGCGACGTTGAAGGTCGGCCAGCGGTAGCTGCCGATCCCCACTTCGATGAAGTCCACCACGCCCTGCGCGCTGCGCAGCCGGTCGACGACGTTGCCGATGGCGCCCGCCACCAGGAGGCCGAGCACGAAGAGGCGCAGCCGGTCGCTGTCGGGCGTGTGGCGCACCATCGAGCCGAGCACGGTCAGGGCGAGGAGGGCGAGGGCGAGGAAGATCCAGCGCGAGTACTCGGCGGGGCCGAGGCAGATCCCGAACGCCGCGCACTGGTTGTACACGAGCCGCAGCACGACGTAATCGCCGATCACCGGGATCGGGCGATGCAACAGGACCCCCTCGGCCAGGAGCTTGGTCAGGATGTCCAGGGTCACGATGCCGATCACCGTGCCCCAGAAGAGCCGGCGGTTAGCGGCGCTTTCCATCCTCTTCCTTCGCTTTGCAATTGATGCACAGCCGCGCATGCGGCAGCGCATCGAGCCGGTCGAACCCGATCTCCTCGCCGCACTGCTCGCACTTGCCGAATTTTTCGGGATTCTGGTAGAGCCGGCGCAGCGCCTGGTTGACGTGCCAGAGGTACCGCCCTTCCTGGGACGCGAACAGAAACGCCTTCTCGCGCTCCATCGCGTCGGTGCCCTGATCGGCCATGTGGAACGAGTAGCTCGAGAGATCGCCGTCCGACGCCTGCAGACTCGAGTTGAACGACTCGTCGTAGTGGCCCAGCTCCTTCATGACCCGGGCGCGCTCTTCCAGCAGCCGTTTTTCCAGATGGCTCAGCTGCTTCTTGTTCAGGCCTTTGGTCTTGGTCGGCATTTCAACCCTTTCGTCCGTCGTGTCGACGCAGGCCAAGTGTCACCGCCCGCCCTTCGATATCGACTTCTCGTGTGATGTCCGCGTCGTCGAGGAGGGTGCCCAGCGCCAGCCGCCGGGCCAGTGTCTCCCCCGTGACGTAGTCCTGAAACGCCTCGACCGCCGCGACGACTTCCGGCGCACCCGAGATGCTCAGGTCGATCCGCGTGGTGTACTCGAAATCGGCATCCTTGCGGAGCCGCTGCACGCGGTTCACCACTTCCCGCGCCAGTCCTTCTTCGATCAGATCCGGCGTCAGCACCGGATCGAGCGCCACGACGTACGGCCCGTCGGCCTGCACGATCCAATCGCTGGCGACCTCGCGCGTGACGATCACGTCTTCGGAGAAAAACTCCCACTCCCCGCACCGCACCGACTCGCCACGCTCCAACGCGTGCAGCTGCGCAGGGGTCAGCGTCGCGACCGCTTCCGCCGCCTGCGGCGTCGCCTTGCCGTAGCGTTTCCCGAGCGACCGGAAATTCGCCTTGCCGTGCACCGTCACGAGCTCGTCGTCCGATTCGACGATCTTGAACGTCTTCACATTGACTTCGGCGACCAAGATATCTAACAGGTCCGCCAAGACGGGGCCCCGCACGGCGGCCGGAACCGCCAGCTGCATCCGGGCCAGGGGCTGGCGCACTCTGAGCCCCTTCGATTCGCGGGCGGCGCGCGCCAGCGTGGCCAGCCGCCGCACGGCGGACATCGCCGTCACCAGATCGGGCTCCCGCCGCCCCTGATCGAGTGGGAACCGCTCGAGGTGGACGGAAGTTCCACCCAGGGCCCGGTGCAGCCAGTCCGAGAGGAACGGCGCCGCCGGGGCGAGCAGTTTCGACGTCGTCACCAGCGCCTCGTACAGCGTCGCCAACGCCGCTTCGTCCGCCGCCCGATCTGGTGCCCAAAAACGAGGACGGTTGAGCCGCACGTACCAGGTGGACAGGTCGTCGACGACGAAATCGATCACTGCCCGCGTCCCCATCGTGACGTCGTAGTCGTTCCAGGCCGCACGGACCTGCGCGATGGTCATATCGAGGCGCGCCAGGAGCCAGCGGTCGACCAGCGGCCGCGCCGCCACCGGCTGGACGACAGCGTCCGCCGGACGCCAGTCCTCGACGTAGCGCTGAAAGAAGTCGTACGTGCTGCGCAGCGTGTTGAGAAACCCGCCCGCCAGCTTCCCCACTTCCGCGACGTCGAACTTCCTGGTGAGCCACACCTGGCTCTGCCCCACGAGAAACAACCGCACCGCGTCGGCGCCGTGCTGCTCGATCACCTGCCACGGGTTCACCACGTTGCCCTTGCTCTTGGACATCTTCTGTCCGTGGGCGTCGAGCACCAGCTCGTTCACGATCACGTTGCGGTAGGCCGAGGCGTCGAAGCACCCTACCGCGATGGCGAGCAGCGAGTAGAACCAGCCGCGTGTCTGATCGACGCCCTCGCAGATGTAGTCCGCGGGGAAGTGCGACTTGAACTCCGCCTCGTGCTCGAACGGATAGTGCCACTGCGCCACGGGCATCGCTCCCGAGTCGAACCACGCGTCGATCACCTCGGGGACCCGTTTCATCGTTCCGCCACAGCTCTTGCACTTCCAGGTGACGGCGTCGATGAATGGCTTGTGCGGATCGAAGTCCGCCGGCACCGTCCGCCCCCAGCGGCTGCCCAGCTCCTCGTAGGAGCCGATCACCTCGCGGTGCTCGTTGGTGCGGTCGCACTCCCACACGTTGAGCGGCGTGCCCCAGTAGCGATCGCGCGAGATCGCCCAGTCGACGTTGTTGGTGAGCCACTCGCCGAAGCGGCCCGATCCGATCTCCGGTGGGTGCCACGCCACCGTCGCGTTGGTCTCGAGCAGGCGCCGCTTGAATCCCGTGGTGCGCACGAACCAGGAGCTGCGGGCGTAGTAGATCAGCGCCGAGCCGCAGCGCCAGCAGAACGGATAGGTGTGCGTGAGCGGCGCCGTTTCGAGCCAACGCCCCTCGTGCTTCAGCCGCTCGATGATGAGGGCGTTGGTCGCCTTGTCGGTGACGAGCTTGCCCTCGATCTCCGGCCACGTCGTGCCGCGGAACGTGCCGTCGGCGGCCACCGGGTTGACGAAGGCAAGCCCGTGCTGCTGACCGGTGGCGTAGTCGTCGGCGCCGAACGCCGGCGCCATGTGCACGAGCCCCGAGCCGTCCTCGGCGGTGACGAAGTCCGCCGCGACGATGATCTCGTGCTTCCCCTCTTTCGGGTACGCCACGACGTCGAGCGGCCGCCGGTACGGCTGGCCCACCAGCTCGCTGCCCTTGAACGTGCGGACCAGGTCCCCCTGGGAGATCGGCTTGCCGTGCACGTGGACGTGATCCGCCCGGGCTCGGGCGACGATGTAGCGCAGCAGCCTGCCGGTGGCATGATCGGGATGCGCGTACTCGCCGTACTCGAGGTCGGGGTGCACGGCGACCGCGACGTTGGAGAGCAGCGTCCACGGGGTCGTCGTCCACACGACGAGCTGGGCCGCTGGATCGTCGACCAGCGGAAACGTCACGTAGACCGAGTTGATGTGCTCTTCTTCGTAACCGAGCGCCAGCTCGTGCGAGGAGAGCGCCGTGCCGCAGCGCGGGCAATACGGCAGCACCTTGTGGCCACGATAGAGGAAGCCGCGCTCGAACAGCCGCTTCAGGAGCCACCACACCGACTCGATGTACTCGCGCGAGTAGGTGATGTAGGGATGCTCGTAGTCGAGCCAGTAGGCGATGCGGTCGGACAGCGCTTCCCAGTCGGTCTTGTAGGTGAAGACGCTCTCGCGGCACAGCTGATTGAACCTCTCGACGCCGAACTCCTCGATCTGCTGCTTGCCCGAGATGTTCAGCGATTTCTCGACTTCGATCTCCACCGGCAGGCCGTGCGTGTCCCACCCCGCGATGCGGGTCACTCCCTGCCCCAGCATCGTGTGGTAGCGGCACACCATGTCCTTGATGGTGCGCGCGAACACGTGGTGAATGCCCGGGCGCCCGTTGGCGGTGGGCGGCCCCTCGAAGAAGACGAACGGCGGTCCGTAGCGCGTCGCTTCCTGCACGCGCGCGAACAACCGCTCGTGCTTCCACGTCGCGAGCAGCTGGCGCTCGAGCGTGTCGGCACGCTCGGTGACCGAAAGCGGGGGGTACGCCATCAGTTGAGGCGGGCGATGACGCCGCGCACGACCGCGGCGAGGTGCGGCTCCGCGCCGCGTGCGACGGCGATGATCCGCTCGACCGTGGCCGGCTCGAGCGCGTCGGGGAGACAGAGATCCGTGATGATCGAGAGGCCGAGCACGCGCATGCCTTCCTGGCGGGCGACGATCACCTCGGGGACGGTGCTCATCCCCACGACGTCGGCGCCCCAGGCGCGGAGCAGCCGGTACTCGGCGCGCGTCTCGAGATTGGGGCCCGCCACCGCGACGTACGTCCCTTCCCGCACGATGATCCCCTGCTCCAGTGCGACGGCGCGCGCCAGGGCGCGCAGCTCGCGGTCGTAGGCCGTGGTCATGTCCGGAAAGCGGGGACCGTCGGAGCGGTGCGGCCCCACCAGCGGATTGTCCCCGATCAGGTTCACATGGTCGGCGAGGATCACGACGTCGCCCGCCGCCCACTCGGGGTGCATCCCGCCGCAGGCGTTGGAGACGATCAACGTCTCCGCGCCGAGCGCGTGCAGCACGCGCACCGGCGCCGTCACCGCGTCGAGATCGTAGCCCTCATAGCGGTGAAACCGTCCCTGCATCGCCACCACCGGCCGGCCCTCGAGCGTGCCGCACAGCAGGCGGCCGCTGTGACTCTCGACCGTCGGCACCAGAAATTCCGGAATCTCGGAATACGGAATCGCCACGTCGATCTGGATCGCCTCGGCGAGTGCGCCCAGCCCCGTCCCCAGGATGATCGCCACATCCGGCGTGCGGCCGGTGCGGGCGCGGATCGCCTGCACGGCCGCCGCGACGGTCACCCGTTGTCGCCCTCCAGCGCGCGCAGCTCGGCCATCTGGCGCTCGAGCAACGCCCGGAATCCCGCGATGTAGCCGGCGAACTGCCGCTGGATCTCGACCATCTTCTGCTGGGAGCGCTCCTGCGCGCGCCCGGCCTCGTCCATCTGCCGCCGGCCCTCGGCCTGCGCCTCGTGCATGATCACCTGCGCTTCGCGCTCCGCCGACGCGCGCGTCTCCTCGCGCAGCTGCTGCGCGGCGACGAGCGCCTCGTTCATCGCCGTCTCGCGCTCGCGGAACACCCGCAGCTGCTCGGTGAGCGCCGCCACGCGCTCCTCCAGCACCGACTTCTCGCGCGACACGCGCTCCAGCTCGTCCGCGACGCGCATGCGGAAGTCTTCCACGCCGAGAGGCTCATAGCCGCGCAGACTGCGGCGGAACTCCTGCCGCCGCACGTCGAGGGGTGTCAGGTGAAACGAGGGATCGCTCACCCCGTTGTCCTCGGGCCGAACAGGGCGGTACCCAAGCGGATCACCGTTGCTCCCTCCTCGACCGCTGTAGCGAAGTCGTCGGACATCCCCATCGAGAGGCTCGGTAGCCATGTGCCCTCCTCCTGCAGGGCGTCGCGTAACCGGCGCAGGCCGCGGAACGTGTCCCGCTGGCGAGCAAGGTCGCCGGTGAGCGGCGCCATCGTCATCAGTCCTTCAAGTGCAAGCGATTCGAGCGCCGCCACCCGCTGCACCAGCCCGGGTACCCGATCCGGCGCGCAACCGCTTTTCTGCACTTCCCCTGCCACGTTCACCTGTACCAATACCCGCTGCCGCGTCCCCTGGACTTCCGCCCGCTTCGCCAGCTCCTCCGCCAGCTCGATCGAGTCGAGCGAGTGCATCAGCGCGAAGCGGCCGGGGACGTGCCGGGCCTTGTTACGCTGCAGATGCCCGATCAGATGCCAGACCACTCCCGGGTCCGGCTCCGCGGCCATCTTGTCGAGCGCCTCCTGCACCCTGTTCTCCCCCACGTCGGGGAGCCCGGCGGCGCGCGCGGCCCGCACGGCGTCCGGGCCAAAACCTTTCGTGACGGCGACAATCGTGACGGGATGCGTCCACCCGCCCGCCGCCTGGGCCCGCGCGATCTCGGCCCGAATATGGGCGAGCCGCTCGGCCAGGCCGGCAAAACTCATAGGCCGGGGAAAATACCGATTGGCGTGAAGCGAAACAATGCTGGCAAGACCCTTCAGCCTGCGGAAGCCGCTGTCCCGACGAGACTTTCGAGCCTGGTCCCCCCCGACAGGACGTCCCGGACCTGCTCGGCGGAGAGCGGCCGGTACAGCTTGCCGGAAGAAGCGATGGAGATCGTGGAGGTCTCCTCGGAGACCACCAGAATCGTGGCGTCGGTCTCCTCGGAGAGCCCCAGCGCCGCCCGGTGGCGCGTCCCGAGCGACTTGTCGGCCACCCGGTACTGCGTGAGCGGCAGGACGACCCCCGCCCCGACGATGCGGTCACCGCGCACCACGACGGCGCCGTCGTGCAGCGGTGAGTACGGAGTGAAGATCGTGGTGAGCAGTGCCGCCGAGACCTTCGCCTCCATCGGCACCCCGGACGGCAGGTATTCGTCGAGGGCGAGATCGCGCTCGACGGCGATGATCGCGCCGGTGCCGGCGCGCGCGAGGCGGTCGAGCGCCTCCGACACTTCCTCCGCCACCGATTGTCGGTTGCCGCGCGAGAACGCGCGCATCAGGCGCGACTGACCGAGCCGGGCGAGGGCATTGCGCAGCTCCGGCTGGAACATCACCACGGCCGCGAACGGCGCGAACGTGAAGACGACGCCGAGCAGGTAGCTCACCATCGTGAACTTGGCGAGCACCGCGGCGAAGTAGGCCAGCGACAGGATGACGAGACCGACGACGATCTGAATCGCCCGCGTCCCGACGAGGAAGAGCAGGAAGCGGTAGATCACGAACGCGACGAGCAGGATCTCGACGGCGTCCGGCCACAGCTTGGGAATCAGGAAGCGGTAGGCATCCAGGTTCATGGATCCGCCCCCTCGAGGGCACGGGCGACGGCGAGGGCCTCCCGTGCGAGACCAGGGTCATGGACGCGGAACAGGCGCGCGCCGCGCTCCCAGGCCAGCGCACACGCCACGGCCGTCGCGCGATCGCGGTCTTCCGCCAGGCGGCCGGTCGCGGCTCCGAGAAAGCGTTTGCGCGACGGCCCGACGAGCACAGGATAGCCGACGGCCGTGATCGTGGCCAGCTCGTCCAGCAGGCGAAAGTTCTGCGTCGCGTTCTTGGCGAACCCGAAACCCGGGTCGAGCACGATGCGCTCGGTCGCGACGCCCGCCGCCTCCGCCCGCCCCGCCGCCACGCGCAGCTCGCGCGCGACGTCCACCGCAACGTGATCGTAGCACGCCAGCTCGTCCATCGTATCGGGCGTGCCGCGCATGTGCATCAGGATGAGCCCCGCTCCCGCCGCCGCAACCGCGCCACCCAGCTCCGTATCGAACGAGAGTCCCGAGACGTCGTTCACCACCGCCGCCCCGGCGTCCAGCGCGCGGCGCGCCACCGCCGCCTTGCGCGTGTCCACCGACACGGGACCGAGTCCCCGCGATACCAGCCCCTCGATCACGGGGACGACGCGGGCGATCTCGTCGGCCGGCGTGACGGGGGCGGCTCCAGGACGCGTCGACTCGCCGCCGACGTCGATGAGCTGACAGCCATCGGCTTTCAGCTTGTCGGCGTGCTTCAGGGCGTCGTCCGGGTTCGCAAACCGTCCGCCGTCGGAAAAACTGTCCGGCGTGACGTTCAGAATCCCGATGAGCACCGGTTGGTCGAGCGAGACCTCGCTGCCGGCAATCGACCAGCGACGCGGCGGCTCGGCGTAGCCGGCGAACCACTGTGCCAGATCGCCGACGATCGGATGCAGCTCGGGCGGCGCACGGTCGGGCCGCGCCAGCACGGCGAGCCGGCTCGCCACACCAGCGACGAGCGCCCATCCGTCGCCGGTGAGGACGTCCACGCCGCTGCGCGCCGACCAGCGCACCAGGGCTTCGCGTACCGATTCGTCGATGTCTTCGAGGAGCAAGGCGAGCTGCGACAGACCCGCCGCGGCGAAGCGGGACCGCTCGGGATCCCAGCCGCGCGCCGTGAGCGCCGCGCGCACCGCCGCCCGAAGGGGGCCGTGCGTCGCGAGCGCCGTCACCCTCACGCCCCGGCGGGCTCCGGAGGCGGATTCCCCAGCACGGGACCGCGCACGGGCTGGACTGCGGGCTTGCGCGGCTCTGCGGGCAGCGGCGGTGACGCGGGCGGCGTCACGGGCGGCAGGGGCTTGCCGGCCATTACCAGCTCGACGTCCGAGCGATCGAGCGTCTCGCGCTCGAGCAACGCCTGCGCCAGGCGATCGAGCACGTCGCGCCGCTCGGACAGGATGACGCGCGCGCGCTCGTACGCCTCCCCGAGCAGCCGCCTGACCTCCGTGTCGACGAGCTCGGCGGTGCGGTTGGAAACTTCGCGACGCTGCACTACCTCGCGGCCGAGGAAAATCTCGGCCTCTCGATCGCCGACGGCGATCGGACCCACTGCATCGCTCATCCCGAACTGCGTCACCATACGGCGGGCCATCTCCGTGGCCTGCTGGATGTCGGAGTAGGCGCCGGTCGTGACCTTGTCGGCGCCGAACACCTCTTCCTCGGCGACACGCCCGCCGTAGGACATGGCCAGCTGGCCGAGGAGCCACTGCCGGGTCACGTTGCGGCGGTCCTTCTCCGGCAGGAAGAAGGTGATGCCCAGGGCGCGGCCGCGCGGCACGATCGTCACCTTGTGAATCGGGTCGATCCCCGGCACGGTCAGCCCCACGATCGCGTGTCCCGCTTCGTGGTAGGCGGTGAGCTTCCGCTCCTCCTCGGTGAGCACCATGCTCTTGCGCTCGAGGCCGAGCATGACCTTGTCCTTCGCGTCCTCGAGGTCGGCCATGTCGACGGCCTGCTTGTTGCGACGCGCCGCGAGCAGCGCCGCCTCGTTGACGATGTTGGACAGCTCGGCGCCGGAGAGTCCGGGCGTTCCCTTGGCGATCGGCTCGAGGTCGACGCTCTGCGCCAGCGGGATCTTGCGCGTATGCACGCGCAGGATCTGCTCGCGCCCTTTCACATCGGGCATGTCGACGACGATCTGGCGGTCGAAGCGGCCCGGCCGCAGCAGCGCCGGATCGAGAATGTCGGGACGGTTCGTGGCGGCGAGCAGGATCACGCCGTCGTTGGATTCGAAGCCGTCCATCTCTACCAGCAGCTGATTGAGCGTCTGCTCGCGCTCGTCGTGGCCGCCGCCCAGCCCCGCGCCGCGGTGTCGGCCGACGGCGTCGATCTCGTCGATGAAGATGATGCACGGCGCGTGCGCCTTGCCCTGCTCGAACAGATCGCGTACGCGCGAGGCGCCGACGCCCACGAACATCTCGACGAAATCGGAACCCGACATGGAGAAGAACGGACGGCCCGCCTCGCCGGCCACGGCCTTGGCGAGCAGCGTCTTGCCCGTTCCCGGCGGACCGATGAGCAGCGCGCCTTTCGGCAGCCGGCCGCCCAGCCGCTGGAATTTCTGCGGGTCTTTCAGGAAGTCGATGATCTCCTCGAGCTCCTGCTTCGCCTCATCGCACCCGGCCACGTCGGTGAAGGTGACCTTGGGCGTATCGCCCGAGAGCAGCTTGGCTTTCGATTTGCCGAACGCGAACGCACGGTTCCCCCCCTGCTGCATCTGCCGCACCATGAAGAGGATGAGGCCGAGCATCAGGAGGTACGGCAGGAAATTGATGAAGATCACGCCGAACGACGGCCGCAGATCCTTGGCGTTCACGTCGACGCCCTTGGCGCGCAGCGACGCCACCCACGTCTCGCTCGACTCGAACGGCAACAGCGTCGTGAAGTGCTCGGCTTCCTTGCGGTTCACGAGGATCGAGTGATTGAGGTCGCCCTTGATCCGCTGCCGCTCGGTGATCTCGACGCGCTTCACGTTCTGCGAATCGACCTGCTGGATGAAATCGGAATAGGAGATCTCGGCGGTATCCTGCCGCGTGCGGGCGGCCAGCTGCACCAGCAGCACGGTCCCCACGATGAGGAACGCCCAGAAGGAGAGCGTCCGCAGCATGCGGCTCCACTGGAATTCGCGCGGGGGCGGAGGAACGCGATTGGTCATGTCAGGTCAGACTCGCAATATAGGGCAAGTGCCGGAAGTTCTCCGAGTGGTCGAGACCGTACCCCACCAGAAACGCCCGCGGGGCGTCGAATCCGACGAATTTCGGCTCCAGCACGAGAGGTTCGGCCACATGCTTATGCAGCAACGCACACATTTCAAGACTCCTGGGACGTCGCTGGCGCAACAGTTCCACCAGTCGATTCAGCGTCCGCCCGGTGTCGACAATGTCCTCGACGAGCAGGATGTGCCGCCCGGCCAGCGCCGTTTCGGGGTCGTACAAGAGGCGGACGTCCCCGCTCGAGACCGTTCCGGCGCCGTAGCTCGCCGCCACCAGAAAATCCACCTGCAGCGGCCGGTCGATGCGGCGCACCAGGTCGCTCAGGAAGATGAAACTGCCCTTCAACAGGCCCAGCACGAGCAGCTCGCCGTCCGGATAGGCGGCGGTGATCTCCTGCCCCAGCTCGGCGACGCGTTTGGCGATCGTCTCGGCATCGAAGACGATACGCGCCAGCTTGGTTCCGCCGAGTTGCCGTTCGGTTTCAGTGCTCGGTAACATCGACCCTCACCGCCCGGGTTCCCGGCCGCGGCACCGCGTCGGCACTGCGACAGATGCCCGGGACCCAGAGAATGGTTTCACCCCGCACCAGCACCGGGTAATTCGGCCGCGCCCCGCGCGGCACCCGCGCATCCATCAGTACGCGCCGCAGCTCGCGATGGCCCACGCCGCGGATCGGCGCGATCACGTCGCCGGCGCGCGGCCCCCGCACTGCCCACTCACCCGCGCGGATCCACGTTCGCCACGCCATACGCGACAACTGCCTCGGCGCCGTCGCGGGCGCCCAGCGCACCACGAAGCGGCCGAAGCGGGCGTCGCCCTTCGCGCCGCGCGTCACCACCATCGGCGTGGCTGCGCGCTCCGGCGGCCGCTCGAGGCGCAGC
>CAZXKN010000241.1:0-3946 GCA_964641815.1 uncultured Gemmatimonadaceae bacterium
ATCGCCGGATTCGCGACCGAGCACTATCGCCTGCGGCAGGACTATACGGTCGACGTGAGCCCGTTCGGGCTGCATGGCGACGCGGTGCGGCAGCAGGTGGTGACCGAATACTGGATCGCGCCGCGGGCGCAGCTGCTGCCCAATCCCGTGATCGACATGCTGTCGCAGATCGGCACCGCGCTGGCCCAATCGGATCCCGATTTCGTGCGGCGCTCCGCCGCCGCGCGTGATGCACTCTTTTCGGGGACGCCGGTGCGCATCGCCGTGACCATCACCACCGATGCAAAAGACGAATCGGGCAAGCCGCCGACGGTGCACCGCTTCGAGGTTACGGAGATCGAGGACAGCACGTTCGATCCCGCGATCTGGGAAATCCCGGCAGGCCTGCACCGCAGATCGGGGATCTCCCTTAACTTCTGAGGATGCCGGACGTCGCGCTCGTCACCTACGCCGAGCTGCCGGACCTCAACCCAGACGATCATCCGCTGCGCGCCGCGCTCGCGGCGCGCGGCGCGCGCGTCCACGCAGTGCGGTGGGACGATGGCGCCGCCGACTGGCGCGACTTCACCGTCGTCGTGCTGCGCTCCTGCTGGGACTATCACCGCCGCACGGCGGAATTCCGCGAATGGCTCGCGGCGCGCGAGCGCGCCGGCACGCGGCTCTGGAATCCCGCTGCCGTGGTGCGCTGGAATCTCGACAAGTCCTATCTGCGCGACGTGCGCGCGGCCGGCGTCGCCGTTCCCGACACGCTGTGGATCGAGCCGGGGCGCGCACCCGACCTCGAGCGCGTCGTCGCGTCGCAGCCCTGGGAGCGTGCCGTCGTCAAGCCGCGTGTCTCGCTCTCCGCCCATGACACCTGGATCACCGACCGGGCCGGCGCAGCCCGGGATCAGGAGCGCTTTGCGCGGCTCGTCGCGGAGCGGGGCGCGCTGGTACAGGAGTTCGTCCCGGAGATCATCGCCGCGGGGGAACTGTCGCTGGTGTACGTGGAGGGCCGCTTCAGTCACGCCGTCTGCAAACGCGCCGGTCCCGACGATTTCCGCGTGCAGCACCAGTACGGGGGCCGGGCGGAGCCGGTGACGGCGAGTGCGGCCGCGCGCCGCGGAGCGGAGCAGGCGCTCGCCGCGGTCCCCGGGGCGTGGCTCTACGCGCGCGTCGACGGCGTGGAACGGGACGGACGGCTGATGGTGATGGAGCTCGAGGTGATCGAGCCGGAGCTGTTTCTCGTCTGGTCCGGCGAGGCGGTGCGCCGGCTGGCGGACGCGATCCTGTCGCGGGCTTGACGGCAGGGGCGCCGCTCCACATATGAGGGCCGGTCGTTCACGGTCTCAGCCAATCACGCCACACGGGGGGGGCGCATGGAGCAGCGGATCGGCTTCGGCACGCGGCTGGGTGCGTTGGCGCTGGACATCGTGCTGTGCGGCATCATCGCGTTCATCGGCGGCGGGACGATCGGCGGTTGGCTCGGCGCCTACACCGGCGCGGCGGCCCTCGGGACGGCGAGCGTCGCCGCGGGGTCAGCGGCGGAGAATGCACAGGCGGCCGCGGCGTTCGGCGGACTGTTCGGCGCGATCGCCGGATTTGCCATCGCGTTCGCCCTCATCTGTCTCGTGTATTTCCTGCTGGAGGGGTTCACCGGATACACGCTCGGCAAGTTGATGCTCGGCATCCGGATCGCGAGCGACGACGGCACGGCGGCCGGCATTGGCAAGCTGCTGTTCCGCTATCTCGTGAAGAACTCCAATTCCGTGCTGGCCATACTGGCGCTGTTCTCGGGGATCCACGTGTTGGCGACGCTGGGCAGCCTTGCCGGACTGATCATCTTCGTCGGCTGCTTCTTCACGCTCGGCGTCAAGAAGCAGGCGTTCCACGACATGATCGCGAAGACGGCGGTGTATAAGAAGACGGCGATAAAATAGAGGGCGGGAGAAGGCGGACGAGGGCGGACGAGGTGAAGAACAGCCTCGCCCGCCCTCGTCCGTCTTCGTCCGTCTTCTACCGTTACCGCCTCGACAGCCCCACCCCGAACTGAAACAGCTCCAGGCTCGCGTGGTCGAGCACCTGCTGGCCGTTCAGTTTCACTCCCGCTCCCGTTGACGCGAAAAGGAAATTGGCGTAGGGCACGACCGCGATGTGGGACGCGATCGGGAATTCCCACCCGGCGCCGATCTGGGGTCCCAGGGCTGTTGCGGTGAGGGCGTCGGTGTCGTCGTGGATGCGGTAGGTGACGAGGCCGAAGCCGCTCTTCAGGTAGTACGGCTGGCGCGGCGACGGGTACCAGAACATCACGGCGCTGTAGCCCATCATCCATTCCGTCGCGGTACGATTCTGGTCGGGCCGTGCGCCCTGGCGCCACAGCTCCACTTCTCCACCAAGAATGATGCGCGGCGACAACGCGAAGCCGGCGTGTCCGTACGCCGAGAGGCTGTGGCCGCGGTTGGCGTCGCAGATGCGGCACCCGACGCGCGCCCAGCCGAATCCCGCGCCGCCACCGAGCCAGAGTCCCGAGTTGCCGGCCGGCGGGGCCTGGCGTTGCGCGGTGAGCGGCGCGGCCGCGAGGGTCACGAACAGCGCCCATGCGATTGATCGAGGGGTCGTGGTCATCGTTCAATGAGTACGACAATGCAGACGACAATTCAACAACTCGCAGGAAGTCCCAAAGGCGGGTGACGGTCGTCACGGACCGGTTCCGGGCGCGGCAGTATCTCGGGAGCATGTCGCCGGTGCCGGGCCGTGTGGTGCGGATCGCAGCGATCGGCACGCCGTTCGTCGTGCTCTTTGGTCTCGCGTGCAGCCAGGATCTGCAGGCCCCGCCCCTCGTGGCTACGAACGGCCCGGCGGCGTCCTTCGGTCTCTGGACGCCGGGGCCGGGGGACACCTGCACCAAGGAGATCCACGACCAGTACACGGCCGTGGGGCCCGACGGCAAGCTCTATCCCACGTGGCACCCGCCCGTCGATCCCGCGACGGGGTGCAGTTTCGGGCACGAGCATGGGCGCGATCCGCGCGGTTCGAACCTCTATAAGGACGTGGGCCCGATCCCCTTCGGCTACGCCAACGAGCAGCTCGATACCTGGGATCCGGCGAACCCGCGCCATGAGGATCACTTCGGACACAAGGTCGAGTGGGCCAACAATATTCAGCTGCACTTCGGCAGTGCCGCCGCCGACCAGCTGTTCAGCGTTACCTGCGACGTGCTGGTCAAGCTGCATCAGGGGACGCATTCCAAGGATGCGTTCACCAATAACCTGCACGAGCTCGCCTATCACATCCGCTGCACCGACGGGACGGAGCTGCACGTCACCGAGCTGATCGCGATCGGGACGCCGGGACAGTTCGATCGCAGCTGCAACGGCGACTCGAGCGTCGTGGTGGGCCCGCCGACGCCGGCGAACTCACCGGACGGCGGCGGCCGCCGCATCATTCCCGACCGGACCTGCGCCGACCAGCTGCTCGTCCCGGCGGGGCAGACGTCGAACTGGGATCTGCTGCACGAGAGCTGGCAGACGTCCAACGACGTGCGCACTGCCGATGGGCACGGCATCGCCTTCTTCAATCCGTATTTCCAGGTGTTTCTGCCGAGCCGCTTTTACGATCCCGCGGCGGTGAACGTCACGGGGCGCCCGATCGATGTCTGCTTCTGGGTGGGTCTCAACGGCGAGCGCGCCCGCGGCGGGCCGTGCGACCAGTCGACGAACAACGGTGTCGACACGGCGGTCGCGTTCAACAGTCCGCAGTCGGTGTTCGACGGCGCCCATCGCGTCGTGGACATCAACTCCACGATCATCGACAACGCCAACGGTCCGCGGGTGTGGTACACCGACCCGTTCGGCGATCACGCCAGCAAGTCGCCGTTCCCCGGCTCGATCCGCCAGGTAATCGCGCAAATCGACAACAGCTTGAACGTCATCAACGCGTCGGGCCCCGGCATCGGGTCGAGCCGGCC
>CAZXKN010000242.1:0-13383 GCA_964641815.1 uncultured Gemmatimonadaceae bacterium
GGCGCTCGACGGCGACGTCGGGACGGTCGCCGGCGTCTGCCCGGAGCAGGCGTGGTCCGCCGCGCTGCTCGTCGCGCCGCTGATCGAGGGACTGCTCGGAGCCAAGCCCGATGCCCTCGCCAATCGCCTGACGCTCGCGCCGCACCTGCCTGCCCGGTGGAGCGAGTGCGAGTGGCGCGGGCTGCACGTCGGTCACACGACGCTCGACGTCCGCGTCACGACCGCCGCCGAGCGCGTCGTCGTCCGGTTGCGGCGCACCGCCGGCGGCCGACTCGACGTCACCGCAGCGCCGGCGATCTCAGCGCACGGCTCGGTCGAAGTCCGGGTGGATGACGAGCTGCTCCAGCCGCGGCTCGAAGTGCATCAGGGGTGCCGGCATGCGCATGTCAGCTTCGAGCTCGCCGACGAGCACGAGGTCGAGTTCGTTACTGGCCTGCAACCTTGACGGGGACGCTGCTCGACGCGAGAAACGACCGCCCCAGCTGACCCTGCGTCCCGTCGCCCCAGCAGTACAACACCAGCCCGTCGGTCAGTCCGCAGGTGAACGCCGCGCCGGCGTGCACCTCCGTGAAATGCAGGCCGCCGTGGACGAGGACCGGAGCCGGCCGGTCGATCTGCGAGCTGTCGCCGAGCTGGCCGCTCGAGTTCGCACCCCAGCAATAGGCGAGACTGTCGCTGGTGATGCCGCAACTGTGCTGTCCGCCGGCGGAGATCGTGCGAAAGGTGAGGCCGCCCGCCACGGCAGTCGGCGCCAGCACCAGCGAATCCGTGAGACCGGTCCCGGTTTGTGACCGCGTGTTCGCGCCCCAGCACTGCGTCGCTCCTGCGGTGGTCACGGCGCAGCTGTGCCCGCCGCCCGCGGAGATGGTGCTGAAGCTCTGGCCGGCGGCGATCGTCGTGGGGAAGATCTGGTCGCTCGTTGAGGAATTACCGATCTGGCCTGATGAGTTGCCGCCCCAACACCACGCCGACTGATCGGTCGCGACGGCGCAGGTGTGCACGGCGCCGGTGCTGATCACGACCCAGCGGGTATCGCCGGCGATCGCCGCGGGTATCGAACGATCCATGCCCACGCCGTCACCCAACTGGCCCGAGCCGCCTGCGCCCCAGCAGATAGCGGTTCCGGACGTCGCGAGGCTGCACGTGTGTGCACCGCCCGCCGCCACGTGGGCGAATTGCGCGCTCGAGGAAACACCTTGCGGTATGGCCGGGTTGCTCGGCGCCCCGCCGCGACCGAGCCGTCCATTGGTCTCGCGCCCCCAGCACCAGACGGTGCCCGTCTGGTCGATGGCGCAGCTGTGTGCACTGCCTGCCGCGACGGCCGTCAGCGGCAGCGCGACTCCAACCCGCCGCGGCACCGGCTCGATGAACGACGCGCTCCCGGTTCCGACCTGGGCGTCGTCGTTCTTGCCCCAGCAATAGGCGTGGCGGTTGTTGGCGACGGTGCACACGTGATTGGCCCCGGTCGCGAACGAGTTGTACACGATGGGGGTGACGAAGACCGTGACGGCTCCGCCGACCGCGCCGGCGTAGACGCGCACCGTCGCCGACCCGGGGCGGAGTCCGCGTACCGTTCCCAGTGCATTCACGATCGTGACGATCGTCGTGTCGGATGAGACCCAGCTCAGGACGGCGCCTGGAAGCACGTTGCCCGCGGTGTCCTTCACCTGGGCCACGAGCCGCAGCGTGTCGTCGGTGATCACCGTCGCGGAATCCGGGGTCACGCGGACGCTCGCCGGCTCGGGCGGCGGCGACGGATACGGCGCCGGCGGGACGAACGGTCCCTCACACGCCGCGAGGGCGGCGACCGCGGCGATGGTGAGGAGGCGCATGGAGCGTTCCACGAGGAAGCTAATACCCGACGAGGTCGCATTTCACCGCTGGCGCGGCGCAGAGAGGCCGCCGTAGGTTATCGGCGGCATGGCCTCCGTCACCCTCAAGAACCTGACGAAGCAGTTCAATAGCGGCCACCCCGCGCTGGGGGAGCTGTCCCTCGAGGTTCGAGACGGCGAGCTCCTGGTACTCCTGGGACCCTCGGGGTGCGGCAAGACGACCGTGCTGCGCTGCATCGCCGGCCTCGAGGAGGCGACCTCCGGGCAGATCCTGATCGGCGATCGCGACGTCACCCAGATCGCTCCCGCCCACCGGGACGTCGCGATGATGTTTCAGAACTACTCCCTCTACCCGCACCTCACGGTGGCCAACAACATCGCCTTTCCCCTCTCGTTGCGCCGCATCTCGGCGGCCGATCGCTTACGCCGCGTGCGCGCCGCCGCCGAACGACTGGGGATCGGCGATCTGCTGGATCGCCTGCCGGGCGAGCTGTCGGGCGGCCAGCGCCAGCGCGTCGCCCTGGGCCGGGCCATCGTGCGCGAGCCGAAGGTGTTCCTGTTCGACGAGCCGCTCTCCAACGTCGATACGCAGCAGCGCATCGGGCTGCGCGCCGAGCTGTTGCAGCTGCATCGCGAGCTGGGGACGACGATGATCTACGTCACGCACAGTCAGATCGAAGCGATGACGATGGGGGAGCGCATCGCCGTCCTGCAGGGCGGGCGGCTGCGCCAGGTGGGCACGCCCGGGGAGGTGTATGCCAGCCCCGCCGACGCCTTTGTGGCGGGCTTCGTCGGCAGTCCGGGCATGAACATTCTGTCGGCGGCCCCGGAAGCGGACCGCAAACGTGTGCTCGCGGTCGGCTCATTGCGGCTGAAGGTCCCCATGAACATCTCGGGCGGCGTGCTGCTCGGCGTGCGCCCCGAGCACGTCGAGATCGAGCTTCCGGGCATCGGCGTCGGCGATGCCGATGTGCGCGTCGTCGAGCCGCTCGGCAGCGACACACTCGTCCACCTCGACGCCGGCGGAGCGGCGCTGGTGGCAAAGGTGCAGGGCATCCCCCTGATGCGCGCGGGAGACAAAGTCGGCGTGCGCATCGACCCGATGCAGCTGCACCTCTTCGACGCGACCGGCGCCCGGCTGGGATGACGCGCCGCGCGCTCGCCGCCGTTCCTCTGCTGCTCACGTTGGCCTGCCGGACCGATCGGACCGTCCTCGCGGTCGCCGACTGGGCGGACTATCGCGAATCGGAAGTCGAGGACCGCGCCCTCGCGCCGTTCATGGCGGCGCATCCCGGCGTCGTCGTCGAGCAGCAGAGCTCCGGCACCGGGCTCGTGGAGTACCGCGAGCGAATTCTCACGTCGGTCGCCGCCGGTCACCCGCCCGACGTGTTTCTCCTCGACCACACCGATGTCCCGGCGTTCGCCGATCACGGGGCGGTCATCGATCTCGCTCCCTACCTGGCGCGGCTGGGGATCGATCCGGCGCGCTACGATTCCACGGTGCTCGGCATGTTCCGCCGCGGCGCGGCCCTGTACGCCCTCCCCAAGGGGTACACGCCGATGGTGATCGTCTACAACAAGGACCTGTTCGACCGCGCCGCCCTGGCGTACCCGACGAGCGACTGGACGTGGGACGAGTTTCGCCGCGTGGCGCGCGTGCTCACGCGCGATACCGATGGCGACCGCCGTGTCGACCAGTGGGGAACCGCGTTCGACCGGCGCGCCTTTCTCTGGATCCCGTGGCTCTGGTCGGGCGGCGGCGACGTGCTCTGTGCCGATGGCACGCGCGCGACCGGGTGCCTCGACAGCCCACCAAGCGTGGCGGCGATCCGCTGGCTCACCGGCTGGGTGACCGACGACAGCATTGCCCCGCGCACCGAAGACAACCTGCGCCTCTTCATTTCGGGCAAGGTCGCCATGCTGACGACGGGGCACGACTGGATTCCCAGCCTGCGGCCCTACGTCGATGACGGCCGCTTGCGCATCGGCTTCGTCGAGATCCCGCACCGCGCCGGTGCTCCGCCGCAAACGGTCGTGTACGCCTCGGGCCTCGCTGTGCCCGCCGGCGCCGCCCATCGCAGGCTGTCGGTGGAATTGGCCGCCTACCTCGCCGACTCGCTCGCCGAGGCGATCCGGCTGAGCGCCGGGATCGAGCTGCCGAGCCTCACGGCATCGGCGCAGACCGCCGCGATCCTCGACACGACCGGGTGGGAGCCGGTGTTTCTGCGCGCCATGCACCACGCCCGCATGCCGTGGGGGGCGCACATCGCGCACTGGCGCGAGATCGAGGCGGCGCTCCCCGACATGATGGATCGCATCGTGCTGCAGCATGTCGATCCCGCGGTGGCGGCGCACGACATGGCGCGCCAGATCGACACCGTGCTCACGACGGCCGGTCCATGAAACGACTGGGACGGCGCATCGCCGCTGCGCTCGTGATGGGCCTCGCCGCGCTCGCGGCGCTCGTCGCCGCCCGCATCGTGATCCATCGCGCCGAAATCGCGACAGCCGAGCGGTCCGCCAACTCCGCCGCCGCCTACCTCGCCCTCGTGACGCCGACCGAGCCGCCCGGCTCCGCCTATCAGCTGGTGCAGCTTCTCGCCCAGGCACGCGGCATCGGCACGCTTCCCGGGTGGGTCGACCGCGTGGAGGTCTATCACGGCAACGCCCCGCTCGTCCACGCCACCGCGGCGCCGTTGCCGCAACCGACGCTCGACGAGCTGCGCCAGCGCGAGGTGCCGCTGCTGTCCGGGAACGAGGTCATCGTCCCACTGAAGGACAAGGACGACTGGGACGGTGTCGGCGCCGTGGCGGTACGCGTCGTCTCCACCGACGACGCGATTCTCGGCGGATGGGGAATCGTGCTCGTGATCGTGCTCGCCGCCGCGGGAGCCGCGGTGCCGGGGCACCGGCGTCCCGCCATCCTTGCCTGTCTGCTCGGCGCCGTGCTCGTCGGCTCGGCCGCGTACGCCCGCATCGTCGCCGGCGAGGCCGCGGCGACGGACCGCTGGCTGGCGCGCACGCGGCTGCTGCTCGGCGAGGCGTCGTCGCGGCTGTACTGGACCGGTGCGACGACCACCGCGCAACGCCTTGCCCCTCTGGCGCGCGGCGCCGAGATCCTGCCGGACTCGGGCAGCACCGAGATTCAGCGCACCGAGGTCAACGGCATCCCCCGCGCGAGTGTGATGGCGGCCCTCGGCCCCGGGCGGTGGCTGACGTTGTCCGTGTTGCCCGGCGAAACGAACGCCGGCGGCTGGCTCGTGGTGACGCTGGGGCTCGCGCTGCTCGGTCCTATCGGCGTCTGGTTGATAGAATGGTTTGCGCGCGCCCGCAGGCGACCGCGGTCGTTCCACGAGACGCTGACCGCCTGGGGCTTTCTCGCCCCGGCCACGCTGCACCTCGCGGCATTCTCCTTCGCCCCGATGATGTTCGCGCTGTACCTGTCGGTGCATCGCTGGAATCCCATCGAGGCGGCGCAGCCGTTCGTGGGATGGGACAACTTCGTTGCGCTGGCGCGCGACCCGCTCGTCTGGGTATCGGTGCGCAATACGCTGCTCTATACGCTGCACGTCCCGGTGGCGATGGCGATCGCGCTGACGATCGCGCTGCTGCTGCGGCGCAGCACCAAGGGCGCGCTGCTCGGCCGCGTCGTCTTCATCCTGCCGTATGCGTCGTCGGTCGTGGCCGTCGCCCTCGTGTGGCAGTGGTTGTATCACCCTGAATTCGGGCTGTTCAACTGGGTCGCCGGCGCACTCGGCCGGCAGCCGGTGGACTGGCTGGGGGATTCGCGCACCGCGCTCCTCGCCGTGATGATCGTCTCCGTCTGGCTCCAGGTGGGCTACCAGATGGTGCTCTTCCTGGCCGGGCTGCAGGCGATTCCCCAGGACTACGTCGACGCCGCCCGCGTGGACGGCGCCAACGCGTGGCAGCGATTCTGGCGCGTCACGTTTCCACTGCTCCGTCCGGTGACGCTGTTCGTGCTGGTCACGGGGATCATCACCTCGTTCCAGGTCTTCACACTGGTGTTCATCCTCACCGGCGGCGGACCGCTGCACGGCACCGACGTCATCGTGCTGCACATCTATCGCATGGCCTGGGAGCTGCTGCAATTCGGCGGGGCGAGCGCCCTGTCGGTCGTGTTGTTCCTGCTGCTCTTCGTGGCGACGTGGATCCAGTTCCGGCTGCTGGGACGGCGGGTGGAGTATGCGTGAGCGCTGGCTGGCGCGCGCGACGCGCGGCACCGGTCGGGGCATCGGTCTCGGGTTCGTGATCCTGCTCGGCGTGATCGTCGTGTTGCCCTTCCTCTACATGATCACGACGTCGCTCATGGACGAATTCGAGGTGCTGCGCACGCCGCCGGCGGTGCTGCCCGCTCATCCACGGTTCGGCAACTACAGCGCGGCGCTGACGGCACTGCCGTTCTGGCGTTTCTTCCTCAATTCCGGGATCGTCTCGCTGTGTGTGGTCGCCGGGCAGCTGGCGACGAGCGCGACTGCGGCGTACGCGTTCGCCCGGCTGCGCTTTCCTGGACGCGACCGGGTGTTTCTCCTCTTTCTGTCGGTGTTGATGGTCCCGGCCGTCGTCCTGCTGATCCCCCGGTTCCTGATCGTGAACGCCCTCTGCTGGGTCGACAGCTATGCCGGCCTCATTTCGACGGAGCTGGTCAGCGTGTGGGGAATCTTTCTGCTGCGGCAGTTCTTCCTGACGCTGCCGCGGGAGCTCGAGGACGCGGCGCGACTCGATGGCGCGGGGGAGTGGCAGGTGTTCTGGAAGGTAGTGCTGCCGCTTTCCAAGCCCGCCCTGGCGACCGTCGCCGTGTTCGGTTTCGTCGATCAGTGGAAGAGCTTCCTGTGGCCGCTGGTCGTCACCCGTTCCGTGCGAATGCAGGTGGTCGAGGTGGGGATCGCCTCGTTCCACGGCATCTACGGCTCCAACTGGCCGTTCCAAATGGCCGCGGCGGTGATGGCCGTCCTTCCCCTCGCGATCCTCCTTATCTTGGCACAGCGCTATTTCGTGCGCGGCATCCAGCTGACGCGCGGGCCCTGATCCGAGGGAACGGGATGCCGGGCCGGGTGGTAGCAACGGGACCACGCGACATCCGACGACAATCGCATTTGCAGAGGAGAAAGAACGTGCGGCGAGCCATAGGGCCGGTGCTCGGAGCGCTCATCGTGTCGTCCGCCCCGCTGGACGCCCAGTCGGCGTTCACGATCGGGTACGACGGGACACTCGGCAGCAACTGGCAGATCGAAGCGCTCGAGGGGGGGCTGGTCGGGCACACCGGGCTGGGACCGGTGCGCTACCTGTCCGGCACGGTGCGGATCGGCTGGTTCGGCGACCAGGGTGCCATAATCGGTGGGACGCGTGGCTTGATCGGAGCCGGGGCTCTCGCGTTGCGCAGCGGCCGCATCAGCGTGTTCACGGTCGGCGACGACCAGAATCCGACCATTGTGGCGGTGGACCTGTCGCTCGAGGCCGCAGGCTACCTGGCGGCGCACGCGCCGAGTCCGTGGGTGCCGCGTTCGGTCTCGCTCGC
The DNA here is from genome assembly GCA_964641815.1 of uncultured Gemmatimonadaceae bacterium. Lineage (GTDB taxonomy): Bacteria > Gemmatimonadota > Gemmatimonadetes > Gemmatimonadales > GWC2-71-9 > DASTHG01. Next base: position 7,369 of record CAZXKN010000242.1, read on the forward strand.
CGCGTTGCCCGGGATCCGCGTGGGGCAGGCGGGGGGTGGGCAGTTCGTCGTGCTGGTGGGGCCGGCGTGGTTCTCCGGAGGCGGGACATGGCACGCGCACGCCTTCGTGAGCGCCCGCTATGAAGTCCCGTTGGGGGAAAGGCACTAGATTAGCGGAGCAATGCCAGAGTCGACGGTCGAGTCGTCTCCCGCCGGGCTCCGCGTCATCGCGGATGTCGCCGCGGTATTCTCCGCGGGTCTCGTCACTGAGGATGCACTCGCCCGCGTCGTCGTCGTATTGCGGCGCGGCCTCGATCTCATCGACGCCCGCGTGTGGCTGCGCCGGTCCGACCGATCCAGCTACGACGCGATTCCCCGGTCGCCCGATGCCGCCCGGTTCACCCCGGGCGCCGAATGGTTCGGCCGCGAGCCGGAGCGCGAGCGCATCGCGGGTGGCGGGACGCGGTTGCGGTTTCCGTTGTTTTTCGAAGGCCAGGGGCTCGGCGCGCTCGAGCTGCGCACCGACGGCCGGCGCGCCGACACCCATATCGTCGACATCGGACAGGTGGTGGCGCGGATCCTCGCCCCGATCATCGCCGCCAATGAGCTGTCGCAGGATCTCGCCTCCGAAGTCGCGCTGTCGGCGCGCGAGGCGGAGGCGCAGCGCAACTTCGTCGCCCGCATCATCGATTCCCTCCCCGTCGGACTCTACGTCATCGATCGCGATTACATGATCCGCGCCTGGAACCGCCAGCGCGAAGCGGGAACGCTCGGCGTGGCGCGCGGCGACGCCGTCGGGCGTGAAATCTTCGGCGTGCTGGACCGGCAGCCGCGCGAGCTGCTGCGCCGCGAATTCGACCGCGTGTTCGACACCGGTGAAATCCAGCAGATGGAAATGGAGTCCACCGCGAGCGGGGAATCGCGCTTCTTCCGCGTCTCGAAGATTCCGATGCGGCTGGACGACGTGCACATCACGCACGTCATCACGATCGCCGAAGACGTCACGGAATGGCGGATGGCCCAGCAGCGGCTCGGCCAGACCGAGAAGCTCGCGGCGGTGGGGCAGCTGGCTGCCGGCGTGATGCACGAGATCAACAACCCGCTGGCCACCATCCTCGCGTGCGCCGAGGCCCTGAATCATCGAGTGGAAGATCTCGACCCTGCGGCGCGCGGACCGTTCGAGGAATACCTCAACATCATCGACGCCGAGGTGCAGCGCTGTCGCCGCATCGTCGACGGGCTGCTCGATCTGTCGCGACCCAAAACGGGTGAGAAGCGCCAGTCCGACCTCAACCAGATCATCGAGCAGACGCTGTTTCTCCTCAAGCATCACGACCGGTTCAAGCGGCTCAGCGTCCATCGCCAGCTGGTGGGCGGTCTGCCGCGCGTCGTCGTCGACCGCGAGCGGATCATCCAGGCGTTCATGGCGCTGATGCTCAACGCCATGGACGCGATGAACTCGCGCGGCACCCTCACCGTACGGACCGCGCGCAACCCGGACCGGTCCGGTGAGATCCTGGCCGAATTCATCGACACCGGCAGCGGCATCCGCAGCGAGGAGCTGTCCAAGATCTTCGAGCCGTTCTACACGACCAAGGGGCCGGGGCGCGGCACCGGACTCGGGCTCTCGATCGTGTACGGGATCATCCAGGACCACACCGGCCGCATCGAGGTGGAATCCCAGCTGGGCGTCGGCACGACGTTCAAGGTCTACCTGCCGGTCGCCGGGTGAAGCTCCTCGTGGTCGAAGACGACCGTACCGTCGGCCAGTACGTGAAACGGGGCCTCGCCGAGGCGGGCTACCAGGTGGATCTCGTCGGCGACGGCGCAGAGGGACTGCAGCTCGCCTCCGACGGGCACTACGACGTGCTGGTGCTCGATCTCCGCCTGCCGTCGATGGAAGGCCGCGAGGTACTGCGCACGCTCCGCGATCGCGGCAACCCGGTGCCGGTCCTCGTGCTCACCGCGCAGGACGCGGTCGACTTCAAGGTGCAGGCGCTGCGCATGGGCGCCGACGACTACGTCACCAAGCCCTTCGCGCTGGAGGAGCTGCTCGCCCGTGTGGAGGCGCTGTCGCGCCGCCCCAAGGCGATCGCGCCGCCGGTGCTGCGCGTCGCCGATCTGGCGCTCGACACGGGCAGCCGCGAGGTCGTCCGCGCCGGGCGCTCGATCGAGCTGACGCCCAAGGAGTACGCGGTGCTGGAATACCTGATGCGCCATCAGGGTCGCGTCATGCCGCGCACCTTGATCACCGAGTACGCGTGGGACTACCACTTCGATCCCGGGACGAACATCGTCGATGTCGTGATCACGCGGTTGCGCAAAAAGATCGACCACGGCCGCGAGCCGAAGCTGATCCACACGGTCCGGGGCGTCGGCTACGTCGTGAAGGCGTGAGATGGACACGATCCGCACGCGGCTCACGACCTGGTTCGCCAGCGCGGTCGCCGTCATTCTCGCCGGGTTCACCATCGCCGTCTTCCTGTCGCGCCGCAGCGCGCTCTACGGCGAGCTCGACCGCCGCATCGAATCGGAAGCGGAGCTCACGGCCGGCATCCTCGCCGGTGTGGCGCGGGCCGGCGGTACCGTCGTCCGCACCGACGCCGCCGGCCGTCCGGTGCTGGCGCAGGAGCTGTCGGCGACGCTCGAGGCCGTTCCCGATTTCCTGCTGATCATCGCCTCGGAGAAGGACAGCTTCCCGCTGTTCGTGTCGATCGACTCCGGCGGCCTGACGTATCCGAAATACGAGCAATTGCGGAATGTGATCGTGTCCGCCCAGGGGCGACGGGTGGAAGGTACGATCCGCCTCGTTCCCGACGGCCAGCGGTTGCGTTACATCGTACGCCCGCTCGGCTCCGAAGTGGCCACGGGCGGCGCGGTGCTGGTCGGCGTGCGCCCCGAGTCCGCCGAGCTCGGCCTCGAGCAGACGTTTTCGACGTTCCTGCTCATCCTGCCGTTCGGGGTGCTCGCCGCGTACGCCATCGGATCGCTCGTCGCGCGGCGCGCCCTGAGGCCCGTCGACCAGATCACCAACGAGGTTCGCGAGATCACCGACGGGACGAGCCTGCACCGCCGGCTGCCGACGTCCATGGTCAAGGACGAGCTGGGACGGCTCGCCGACACGCTGAACCAGATGATCAGCCGGTTGGACCGCAGCTTCACCGCGTTGCGGCGCTTTACCGCCGACGCGAGCCACGAGCTGAAGACGCCGTTGACCGTGCTCAAGGCGGGGGTCGAGCGCGCCCTGACGACGCCGAAAATGCCGCCCGAGTCGCTGGCCGCCCTGGAAGAAGCGATGGACGAGATCAACCGCATGACCGAGCTGGTCGATGCACTGCTGACGCTCGCCCGTGCCGACGAAGGCCTCGTGCGGCTGCACCAGGAGCCGGTCGACCTGCGGGCGCTGATCCTCGAGACGGAGGAGACGGGAGAGCTGCTGGCAGAGCCCGCGGGGATCGCGGTCAGCGCCGATGCCCCGGTCAATCCGGTGATCGTCGCCGGCGACGGCAGCCGCATCCGCCAGCTCGTGATGAACCTGCTCACCAATGCCGTGAAGTACACGCCGGCCGGCGGGCGCGTCCGCCTGTGGCTGGAGCAGGACGACGGCCGCGTGCGCTTCGGCGTTTCCGACACCGGCATCGGCATCGCGCCCGGCGATCTGCCGCACATCTTCGACCGCTTCTGGCGCGCCGACTCGGCCCGCACCCGCACCGGGGAGCGGCCCGGCGTGGGCCTCGGCCTCGCGATCTGCAAGTGGATTGCAGAGGCGCACGGCGGCACGATCGAAGTCCAGAGCCGACCTGGCCGCGGCACGACGTTCAGCGTGACGCTGCCGGCCTCCCCGGGAGAGCCCGTGCCGCCGGTGCCAGCGCCTCCTCACTAGGCTTTCATCTTCTCGACACGTCGCTCCCACGGCCGCGCCACCTCGGGGCCGCATGTTGTGCGCAACCCGAGCTCGAGGTCGTCATCATGTTCGATATGCTGCTCGAGAGTGGTCATCGGCCGTCGTGGTTGCCGTCGTGGGGCAAGGGCGTTGCAGTAGCGCTGCACGTGTTGATTCTCGGCGCGCTGTGGCGCGCCCCCGCGTCCCCCGCGCCGGTTGTCGTCAAGAGAAGTGTCGATCTCCCTCCTCTCGAGCCGACGCCGACGAAAGCCAGATCCAACGCCGCTGTGCCGGAACCACCGATCATGCGCCTCGAAGGCGATCCGGCGCCTTGGCCGACAGTCGACCTCAGCAAGATCATCGGCACCACGTTGAGCACGCCGCTGACCAGCTCAGGCGATCCGCCGGGCCCTGTGATCACTCCCCTCCTGCCAGGCGATGGTGTCTACTTGCCCGCGCTCGTACAGGACGCACCGGAGCTGCTGTCTGCGCCGGCGCCCGCGTATCCCCCGTGGCTGCGGGTTGCCGGCATCCAGGGGCAGGTGATTGTAACGGCGGTGGTCGACACGCTGGGGCTGGCCGAAAACGGCTCGGTCCGAATCGTGCGGAGCGACAACCCCGGGTTCGATGCCGCGGCGTTGGCCACGGTGCGGGCGGCGCGGTTCCGCCCGGCGCGGATCTACGGTCGTGCGGTGCGGGTGCTGGTGCAGCTTCCGGTGGTATTCCGCCTCAACTGAGGGGTGCCGGCTTTCATCGTTTTGTAATGAAGCCACCACTAGCGGGTAAGCCCGAAGTGGTAGTATTTCCGTAGCCATCGCGGGAGGAAACGCCGTGTTTGACGTGCTCATCGAGTCGAAGAAAGCCAGCCAAAAGGGCAAGCTGTTCGGGACCAGCCTGGTCTCACTGATCGTGCACACCGGAATCATCGGGGGCGCGATCTTCGCGACGCTGTCCGCGGCGCAAACGGACACGGGCCCGCGGGTGGACACGGCTCTGGTCTACGTGCAGCCCGAGCAGAAACAGCCTGATCAACCCCCACCGCCGCAGCTCGATGTGCAGTTCAAGGGCTTCCAGACGGTGGTCGCGCCGACCGACATCCCGACCAACATCCCGCCGGTGAACCTGCAGGAGCATTTCGATCCCAAGGACTTCTCAGGCGTGGGCGTCGAGGGCGGCGTCGCCAGCGGCATCGTGCCGTCGAGCGACGCGGTGCTGTCGGTGGACGTGGTGCAGGAGAAGCCGGAGCGGCTCGCGGGCCCGCAGCCCGTGTATCCGCCGCTCCTGCAGCAGGCGCAGATCGAGGGCGTGGTGATGGTCGAGGCGATCATCGACACGCTGGGCCACGTCGAGCCGAACTCGCTGAAGGTGGTCCAGACCGCCAACCCAGGCTTCAATGAATCCGCCAAGCAGACCGTGGTGCATTCGCTGTTCCGGCCGGCCCGCGTGTACGGTAAGGCCGTACGCGTGCTGATTCATATTCCGATTCAGTACTCGATCAAGCACTAAGGGAGGAGTCGCATCGGATGCCGAACATTATCGACCTCTGGACCAATTCCGCCGGGTTCGCCAAGGGGATCGTGGTCATCCTCGTCTTCATGTCGATCTGGTCGGTCTCGACCTTCATCATGAAGTGGTGGCAGCTGCGCAAGTCCACACGGGAAACGGTCCGGTTCGTTCCGGAGTTCTCGCGGTTCCTCCAGGAAGAGCACCTCGATGCCGCAATCGCGCTCGCCGAGAAGACCAAGAAGAGCCACGTGGCGCGCGTGCTGGGTGAGGCGCTCTCGGAAGTGAAGCCGTTGCTGCGCGACCGGGCGACGATCACGGCCGCCGACATCAACTCCGCCGAGCGCGCCGTCGAGCGCCAGATGCTGATCATCGTGTCCGAGTTGAAGCGTGGGCTCGGCATTCTGGCGACGATCGGCGCCACGGCGCCGTTCGTCGGTCTGCTGGGCACCACGATGGGTATCGTGAACGCCTTCTCGAGCATGATGGCGTCGGGCGGCGGCGGCTCGCTCGGAGCCGTCGCGGGCGGTATTTCCGAGGCGCTCATCACGACGGCGATCGGTCTGGTCGCGGCGATTCCGGCGGTGTGGTTCTACAACTACTTCACGACCAAGATCGACTTCATCTCGGTCGAGATGACCTACACCTCC
>CAZXKN010000243.1:0-19745 GCA_964641815.1 uncultured Gemmatimonadaceae bacterium
CATCACCCCGACTACCTCGGGTGGGTGCTCGATCGCGGCGAATCGTTCCGGCACCGCGAGTATCCCGAGTACAAAGCGACGCGCGAGAAGCTGGGAGCGGAGCTGCAGCAGGACTTCGACCGCTCGCTCGAGCGCATCGCCGAGCTGCTGGCGGCCTTCCGGGTGCCGGTGCTCGCCGTCGAGGGCTACGAGGCCGACGACGTGATCGGCACGCTCGCGCCGGCGGGCGTCGCCCGGGGACTGCAGTCGGTGATCGTGTCGGGGGACAAGGATTTCTATCAGCTGATCGCGCCGGGGATCGCGCTGCTCAATCCGGGCCGCGGCGGCCCCGGAGCCGTGGAGGAGCAGTGGGTGAACGAGTCGAACGCGGCGGAGCGGTTCGGGGTGCCCCCGCAGCAGATCATCGACTACTTCGCGCTCGTGGGCGACAGCTCGGACAACATCCCGGGCGTGAAAGGCATCGGCGACAAGACGGCGGTCGAGCTGCTGACCCGCTATGGGACGCTCGACGCGATTCTCGCCGCCGCCGCGGAGATTCCGGGGAAGCGCGCGCGCGAGGCGCTGCTCGCGCACGCGGCGGAGGCGGTGCTGTCGCGCGACCTCGTCACGATCCGTCGCGACGTGCCCATCGACCTGGAGCTCGATCGCCTGGTCGTGTCCCCTCCCGATACACGAGAGCTGGAGCGGCTGTTCATCGAGCTGGAATTCCGCACCCTGATCCCCAAGCTCGATCTTCCCGAGCTGAGCGGCGCTGGTCCCGTGGTGGCGCCCACGCCGGCCGAGGCGCACGCCGCTGCACCCGCTGCGATCGTCACCGACGCGGCGGAGCTCGAACGCGTGATCGCGGCATGCCGGCGCGCGCCGCTCGTGGCGGTCGGCACCGCGACCTCTTCGCCGGACCCGCTGCGCGGCGAGCTCGTCGGGTTGGCGCTTGCGGTGGGGCCAGGGACCTCCTGGTATCTCCCGTTCGCGCACGTCGCCCCCGAAGGGCTGCTCGCGGGGGACGGCGCCCCGCGCAACCTGCCGGCGCTCGGGAGCGCGCCGCTCGCGGGGATCCGTGCGCTGCTCGCGGATGCGGCTGTGCCCAAGGCGGGGCACGACGCAAAGCGCGACTGGCTCGTGCTGCGTCGAGCGGGGGCAACGCTCGCCGGCCTCTCCTACGACTCGATGCTGGCCGCCTTCGTGATCGATCCAGGGCGGCGCTCGTTCGCCCTCGACGAGCTGGCTCGCGACCGGCTCGGCGTCCGGCTCAAGACGCGCGACGATCTCACGGGCCGGGGGAAGAGCCAGCGTGCGCTGGCCGAAGTGGACGTTCTGGAGGCAGCGCGCGCCGCCTGCGACAACGCCGAGGCCGTGCTGCAGTTGCGCGCCACGTTCGCATCCGAGCTCGAGGATCATCACCTGCAGCCCCTGCTCGACACCGTCGAGCTGCCGCTCGTCGTGGTGCTCACGGACATGGAGTGGGCGGGGGTGCTGGTCGACCGCGCGCTCCTCGGGGAGCTGTCGCGTGGTTTCACCGCGGAGCTGGTCACGATCGAGCGTCAGCTATATGCGGTCGCGGGCGCCGAGTTCAACCTCAACTCGACGCCGCAGCTGCGCACGCTGCTGTTCGAGAAGCTGCAGCTGCCCGTCCTCAAGAAGACGAAGACCGGCCCGTCGACCGATTACGATGTGCTCGAAGAGCTCGCCGGGATGGGTCACGAGGTCCCGAAGCTGCTCATCGCCTACCGCGAGCTGTCCAAGCTCAAGTCCACATACGTCGACGCGCTGCCGGGCTACATCCACCCCGACACGGGCCGCATCCATACGAGCTTCAATCAGGTCGGGGCGGCGACGGGGCGGCTGTCGTCCTCCGATCCCAACCTCCAGAACATTCCCGTCCGCACGGAGCGCGGCGAGTCGATTCGCCGCGCGTTCATCGCGCCGCCGGGGTTCCGCCTCCTGGTGGCGGACTATTCGCAGATCGAGCTGCGCCTCCTGGCGCACTTCTCCGAGGATCCGGCGTTCGTGCGGGCGTTCGAGCAGGGAGGCGACATTCACCGCCAGACGGCGGCGGTGATTTTCGGCGTTCCACAGGACCAGGTGACGGCGGAGATGCGGGCGCAGGCGAAGACGATCAATTTCGCGACGATTTACGGTCAGGGGCCGGTCGCGCTGGCGCGTCAGCTCGGGATCACACTGGAGGCCGCCCGGGCGTTCATCAAGCAGTATTTCGAACGCTTCGCCGGGGTGCGCGCGTGGCTCGACCGCACCATCGCGCAGGCGCGCGAGAAGGGATACGTTGAGACGTTGTTCGCGCGGCGGCGCTACATCCCGGAGCTGAAGGACCGCAATTTCAATATCCGCGCCTTCGGGGAGCGCACCGCGACCAATTCCCCGCTGCAGGGATCGGCCGCGGACCTGATCAAGGTCGCGATGATCCGGATTCACGCCGCGCTGCCCCAGGCAGCGGCCGGGAGCCGGATGCTGCTGCAGGTGCATGACGAGCTGGTCTTCGAGGTTCCGGAGGCTCAGGAAGCCTCCGCCAAGGAAGTGGTAAAACGCCACATGGAGGGGGCAGCCGGCCTGCGCGTTCCGCTCGTCGTAAGTGTCGGTGCTGGAATGAATTGGGTGGATGCCAAGGGTTGAGCACAGGTCTTGCTTCTGCATCGCCTGGCATTCGTCCCTTGTCTGTGCCCGGGGGGGTTCTGACGTGAAGTCGGCGAAGGGTTTCACCCTGATCGAGCTGCTCATTGTGGTGGTGATCATCGGGATCATCGCGTCGATCGCGATCCCGAAGTTCGCCAACACGAAAGAGAAGGCATATATCGCGTCGATGAAGTCGGACTTGCGCAACCTCGCAACCGCCGAGGAGTCGTACCTGTTCGACAGTCTGACGTACACGACGAACCTGGCGGCGATGAACGGGTGGTCGCCTTCGACGGGGGTGACGGTCGTCGTCAGCAGCGCGACGGGAGGTGGTTGGGCGGCGACGGCGACCCACGCCCAGACCCCGCACAAGTGCTATCTGTTCTACGGCAGCGGGGGACCGATCGGCCCAGCCACGATCGAGGGCCGCATCACCTGCAATTAGACCGGCCCTGGCAGGAGTTTCCACGCCGCCGCGAGGGGATCTGTTTCGCCCTCGACGGCGGCGTTTGGCTTCATCGCTGGCGCATCCGCGATGAGCCGATGGCCCACCTCGTGAGCGCCGATAAAGAGCGCCTGCTGGCCGTGGGCCGGACGCTCGGCTTCACTCCCGCCTGGCTGCAGTACAAGCCGCTCAAGGATCCGCGCACCGGCGTGCGCGTCGAAGCGTGGCACTGGGACGTGCTCGGCTCCCGACTCCGGCTGCTCGACACTCTCCGCTAGAGCTCGGCGCGCGGCGCGCGCACTCCAGGCCACCAGTTCCAGCGACCGGCGATGTGCATGATCGCAGGGACCAGGATCATGCGGATCAACGTGGCGTCGAGCAGCACCGCGACCGCCAGGCCGAACCCCAGGAACTGCACCGCGAGCACGCGCGCGAACGCGAACGTCCCGAACACCAGGATCATGATCGCGGCCGCGAAGGTGATCGTGGAGGCGGTCATGGAGAGCCCCTCCATGGTCGCATGATCGTTGCGTCCCGTCTTGTCGAAGACTTCCTTGACGCGGGTCAGCAGAAACACCTCGTAGTCCATCGACAGGCCGAACACCGTGGCGAACACCAGCACCGGAACCACCACGAAGATCGCTTCCGTCGGACCCTCCAGTCCGAACATCCGGGCGCCGTACCCGTGCTGGAAGACCAGCACGGTGACGCCGAACGCGGCCCCGACGGAGAGACAATTGAGCAGCACGGCCTTCAGGGGCACGAGCAGTGAGCGAAACGCCACGAGCAGCATGAGCGCGGTGGTGCCGAGCACCAGCAGCACGACGGTGGGGAAGCGGGACAGGAGATCGTCCTGCAGGTCGACACTCGAGGCGGCGAAGCCGCCGACCAGCACCTGAGCTCCCGTAAGCCCGCGTACGCCGCGGGCGGCGACCGCCCGGGCGTGGCGCGCGAGCTGCATCATGCCGGTGAGCGAGACGCTGTCCGCTGGGGCAAGGTCGATCAGGGTGGTCCGATTGTCGTCGCTCAGGTAGGCATCGAAGAACTTGGGGTATCGGGAGCGCACGCCCACGGGGTCGCTGTAGAAGACGGCGAGCTGAAACGAGGAGATCGCCGGCCGCAGCGACGCGATACCCCGGATCTGCTTCACGCGCGGGTCACGGCGCATCGAGTCGGTGAACGTCTTGAGACCGAATAACCAGGGTCCCCGGACAGCGGACGCCCCCGCGGGCAGCTGGACGACGACGCGCGTGGGCAGAATCAATCCGTTGGCGCCCATCGCGCGCAGCATCGTGAGTCCCTGGGCCGATTCCGAGCCGGGCGGGAACCAGCTCAGGGCGGGTAGACCGATCCGGATCTGGGTCAGCGGGAGCATCAGCAGGGTCACGACGCTGAGGCCGAAGGCGATCGCGCGCCAGGGTCGGTGGCCGAGCCAGCGCGCCCATCGCTCCCATCCGGTCGGTGCGTGAATCCGCGCCAGCGGCCGCGCCAGCCAGCGCGGCCGGTCAATGTCCCGCCCCAGCAAGGTGAGGACGGCCGGGAGAAACGTGGTCGACAGGAGCACCGCCGTCGCCACTACGACGAGCCCCCCGATGCCGACGGAGCGGGTCTCGATGAGCGGAGTGGTGATGAGGGCAGCAAACCCGACCACGACAATGAGCCCCGAGGTCATCACCGCGGACCCCGCGGTGCGGATGGTCCGGATGGCGGCGTCCACGGGCGAGAGCCCGCGGTTCAGCTCCTCCCGGAAGCGCGTCACGATGAGCAGCGAGTAGTCGATGCCCACGCCCAGGCCCACCATCGTGGTGATGTTGAGAACGAACACCGACATCGTCCAGATGTGCGCCAGCTCGGTCAACAACCCGAGGGCGATGGTGATCGCGAGCAGTCCGACCATGATCGGGAGTGTGGCGGCGACGAGCGCCCCGAATGCCAGGACCAGGACGACCAGCGTGAGCGGCAGCACCCGGCGCTCGCCATGCTCGGTGTCTTCCGCGCTGATGGCCCGCACATCGTGATCCAGGGCCGGGCTGCCCGTCACCTTCACGTCGAATCCGGCGGCGCCGGGGATCCGACGCAGCGCCGCCTGCAGGCTGGAGCGCAGCGCGGGGATGAAGTCTTTCAGCTCGCCGGGGCGCTGGCGCGTTAGCGCCGCCAGCAGGAAGGTGGTGTGATGATCGGGGCTGACGAATGTCGATTCGGCCACCGAGCGGGTGGAGACGACCTGGCGCACATACGGCTCGCGCTCGGCGGCGGTGGTGAGGGAGTCGAGCACCGCGACGAAACGGTCGTCGCGATCGCGCACCGGTCCATGCACTACGATCGCGACGTATTCGGTAAAGGGGCTGGGGAAGGCGGAGTCGATCAGGTCCGAGGCACGGGTCGATTCGGTCGGCCGCTCGGGGCCACCGCGCACCGCCAGGACCCTCTGTACGTGCGCGGCGCGCGGCACGAGGAGCGCAGCGAGCGCGACCCATGACGCGATCACCACCCAGCGATACCGGATAACCAGGCGGGCGGGGAGCGCGATCACTCAGCGTCCAACCATAAGCAGGCCACAATCATAGGCCGCGGGTAGGGGCAAAGCTAGCGGCGTTGCGCAACTGTCTGACATATTGCCAGCCATGGACGAACGGCAACGCTCGGGACTCATCGCGATCATCATCGCGGGGCTGGTGCTCGCCGTCGGATGGGACATGGTTCGCGGGATGCTGCCGCAAGCGGCGCCGCGTCCCGCGCCGGCGCACGTCGACACGGCGCCCGCAGAACCGGAAGCACCACCCGCGCCGACGCGCACCACCGCCGGGACCGGGATGCCGAGCGCCGACCCGCAGGGCCCCGGCATCCTCGAGCTCGCCGCCCGGGCGGATATCCGCCGCCGTATCCGCGACAGCTATCCCCTCACTTATCTGCGTGACGTCGTAGGGGAGTCGAGCGACTCGATGCTGCACCGCTGGGACGACCGGGCGGTGCGACCGGTGCGCGTGTTCCTGGCGAATGATACGATCGCGAACTTCCGGCCGGCGTTTCTCGATGCGATTCGCGCGGCGTTCAGCCGTTGGGGCGACGTCAACCTGCCGGTACGCTTCGATCTCAGCGCCGATTCGGGCAGTGCCGAGGTGCGGTTCGTGTGGCGCGTGATGTTCCCGATCGATCGGACCGGGGAGACGGATCTGGAGTGGGACCACGAGGGCCACCTGCAGACGGCGATCGTCACGATCTCCACCTTCGATCCCCACGGCCGTCCGCTCGGTCCCGATGATGTACGGGTCGTAGCGCTACACGAGATCGGGCACCTCATCGGGCTCGACCATTCACCGGACTCGACCGATCTCATGTTCGCCAAGGCCGTCGTCCGCGATCTGTCGCAGCGCGACGTCCGCACGGCCGAGCTACTCTATCAGCTCGCGCCGGGAAGTCTGCGCTAGAGAGCTGGCGTCGTCATGCCGCACCGCTCGATCGCTTCGTTGCTGCCCCACACCGCCCCCGACGGGGGCGCCGTGAGTCTCGCTCAACAGCTGGATACCCGCGTCCGTCCGGGTACGCTGGTGGAACCCGCCGCGGCGGGTGCGGTGCGGTGCTTCGCGTGCGGTCACCGCTGCCTCGTGAAGCCGGGACGGCGCGGCATCTGCAAAGTCCGTTTCAACCGCGAGGGGACGTTGTACGTCCCCGCCGGCTACGTCGCGGCGCTGCAGTGTGATCCCACGGAAAAGAAACCGTTCTTCCACTGCCTCCCGGGGAGCGACACGCTCACCTTCGGGATGCTGGGGTGCGATTTCCACTGCGGGTACTGCCAGAACTGGCTGACGTCCCAGGCATTGCGGGATGAGGCGGCGGGCGTCCAGCCGACCGATCTCAGCCCTGAGGAGCTGGTCCGGCTGGCGCGGAGCCAGGGCGCCCGCATGGTGGGGTCGTCGTACAACGAGCCGCTGATCACGGCTGAGTGGGCGGTCGACGTATTTCGCGCGGCGCGGGCCGCGGGTCTGCGCACCGCCTTCATCTCGAACGGCAACTGCACACCGCAGGTCCTCGATTTCATCCGGCCCTGGACCGACTGCTACAAGATCGACCTCAAGGCGATGGACGACCGGCGCTATCGCGAGCTCGGCGGGGTGCTGCAGCACGTGCTCGACGCGATCCGGCTCGTCTACGAGCGTGGCTTCTGGCTCGAAATCGTGACGCTGATCGTCCCGGGGTTCAACGACGACGACGATCAGCTGAATCGCGCCGCGGAGTTCATCGCCCGCGTGTCGCCCGAAATTCCCTGGCACGTCACCGCGTTCCACCAGGACTACAAGATGACCGAGCCCGACAACACGCCGGCGCGGACGCTGGTGCGGGCCTGCGAGATCGGTGCCAAGGCGGGGCTGCGATTCGTGTACGCCGGGAACCTGCCGGGCCGCGTGGGCCGCTGGGAGCACACCTGGTGCCCCGACTGCGGCGAACGGCTGATCGAGCGCTCGGGCTACAACATCCGCGAGCAGCGGGTGGGCGCGGATGGCTGTTGCCCCACCTGCGGGCGTCGCATTCCGGGGATCTGGTGTTAGGCGCCCTGCTCCAATCGGCGATCGCGGTCGCCGCCGCCGCGCGGTTCGATGGGGCGACGTTCGACCCCGTGGTACTGGACGGCATCCGCGCCGGCGCCTATCCCGGGGCGGCGCTCGCCATCGGAACGGCCGATTCGATTCTCTACATCAAGGGATACGGCCACCTTACCTGGTCGGCGAGCAGTCCGGCGGTCGATCCGCAGCGCACGCTCTACGATCTGGCCTCGGTGACCAAGGTGGTCGCGACCACCTCTGCGTTGATGATACTCGTCGATCGCGGGCGCGTGCGGCTCGACGCGCCGGTCGCGACCTACGTCCCCGAGTTCAACGGCCCGGGAACGAACGCCATCACCGTACGGCAGCTGCTGACGCACACGTCGGGACTGCGTGCCGATCTGACGGTGGACACGATTCGCGGCGCCCGGGACGCGGCGGCGCTGTTGCGCGTCGTCTACGCCGAGACCCCGCGCATCACGGTCGGCAGCCGCGTCGTCTACAGCGACGTCAACGCCGTGCTGCTGGGCGAGGTCGTGCGGCGCGCCAGTGGCATGCCGCTCGACAGCTTCGTGGCGCACGAGGTGTTCGCGCCGCTCGGGATGACGGAAACCGGATTCCACCCCGCGCGCGCGGTGCTCTCGTGGACCGCTCCGACGGGAGTGTGGCGCGGGCATCCGGTCGCCGGCGAGGTCAACGACCCCACCGCCGCGAAGCTCGGCGGCATGTCGGGGAACGCGGGGGTCTTCAGCACCGTGCAGGACGTCGCGCGCTTCGCGCAATTCATCTTGAAGCGAGGGCTGAGCCCGAACGGGTCGCGCATCGTGCGCGCGGCCACGGTGGACACGTTCATCACCCGGGCGGCGTGGTTCGGCGGGAAGAGCGAAGCGCGGGCGCTGGGGTGGCAGGCGGTGCCCACGGGGGAAGAGGTGTCGAGCGCGGGCACGCGCTTCGGGGTACACAGCTTCGGACACACGGGCTGGACCGGAACATCGCTGTGGGTCGATCCCGACCGCGGCGTCTTCGTGGTGCTGCTCACGAATCGCGCCTTTCAGCCGCGCACGCGCAAGCCGTTCACGACACTGAAGCGGGTGCGCGGGCGCCTGGCGGATCTCGCCGCGGAGGCGAGCGATGCCCGCCGCTGAGTCGCGACCGCCGACGCTGATCTACGACGGCGAGTGCGGCATGTGCCGCGCGGCGGTGCAGCGGCTGCAGCGCTGGGACCGGGAACAGCGCCTGCGTTACGTGCCGTTTCAGGACGAGGGCGCGGTGGCCCGCTTCGGCATCGCGCTGCCGGCACTCGCGGCGGCGATGCACCTGGTGCTTCCCGATGGCCGCGTGTTCGCCGGCGCCGACGCGGTCCCGGAGCTCGGCAAGCTGCTGCCGGGGAAGCGCTGGTGGGCCTGGGGATTCGCCGTTCCCGGCGTTCGCTCCGTGGCACGGCGCGTGTACCGGCGCATCGCCGAGCGACGGCATTGCACCGTGCGGGGACTCCCGGCCGCGGACCGCGCGCCATAGGTTGGCGTTGGAGGAGGAGGCGTGACGACGGAAACAACACTGTCGGATGCGGTCTGGACGGCCCTGCGGGGCGTCAAGGATCCGGAGCTGAACCTCAACATCATCGATCTCGGGCTGGTCTACGAGGTCGACGTCGAGGACGGCAACGTGCACCTCCGCATGACCCTGACCTCACCGGGATGTCCCGCGGGCCCGCAGATCATGAACGACATCCACAAGACGTTGCGCCCGATGGAAGGCGTGAAGGACGTGGATATCGAGATTGTGTGGGAGCCGTATTGGACGCCGGAGAAAATCGAGCCGAAGATCCGGGCGATGCTCGGCTTCTAGCCGCTTAGAGCGCCGCGAGCAGGGCGGCCCCCAGCACCTCCACCTGCCACTTCCGCACGTCCTCGATTCGCCCGAGCGCCGCCAGGTCCGCGGGGCGCTGGCGCGCGATCGCTTCCAGCGTCGACTTGCCGCACAACACGCCGGGATCGAGTCCCAGCTGCTGCGCGACAGCGTTGCGCACGACCTTCAGCTTCTCGACCCGGCCGTCGAGATCCGGATCGTGCGGCGCCCGTGGCGCGCGCGCGCGCGTCGGGAGATCGGCTTCGGCGAGGGCGAGCGCCCGCCCGACGGCCGCGACGAGCGCGGGACCGTGGCGGCGCGCCAGGCTCGCGGGCAGGTCCTTGACCGCGCCGAGCTCCGCGATCGAACGCGGCAGCGCCCGGCTCACGCCGAGCAGCGCCTCGTTGCCGATGACGCGGAACAGCGCCGTGTCGCGCTCGGCGGCGACCGCTTCCCGCCAGGCGACGAGCTCGCGCAGGGCGGCGAACGATCGCGGCGGGAGCGCTTTGGCGCCCTTGATGCGCTGGTACGCCTGACCGTCGTCCGCCGGCCCTGTCCACCGCAAATCCTCGAGATGGCGATACTCCTCCTCCGCCCACGCGAGGCGCCCCAGGGCAGTGAGCCGATCGCGCATCGCGTCCCGCAGCCGCGGCAAGTGGCGGGTATCGTCCGCCGCATAGGCGAGCATCGCAGGAGTCAGGGGACGCTGCGACCAGTCGGCGCGTTGATGCGCCTTGGTGAGGCGCACGCCGAGGTATTTCTCGAGCAGGGCGGCGAGACCGATGGCCGGCTCCCCCAGGAGCTGGGCGGCGATGCGCGTGTCGGACAGATGCCGCGCGCGGAGGCCGTAGTCGCGATCGAGGGTGCGCAGATCGTAGTCGGCGTCGTGGAACACCTTCTCGACGTTCGCGTCGGCCAGCAGCGCGCCGAACGGACTGAAGTCGGTGATGGCGAGAGGATCGAGGACGGCGGTGGAGTGGCGGGTGGACAGCTGCACGAGGTACACCCGGTCCTTGTAACGGTGGAAGCTCGCCGCTTCGGTGTCGGCGGCGACGAGCGGTTCGGCGCGCGCGGCGGCGATCACCTCCGCGAGCGCCGCCGCGGTGTCGACGTAGCGATAGTCGGTCACTCGGTCGGCTTGCCGACCAGCTCGAGGCCGGACGCGATCTCCTCCAATGCCTTGGCCAGGACCTTGTAGAACTCGGGGTCGGCCGGCTGCGGCGCGCCCCCCAGGGGATCGCCGGCGCACTTGCGGGCGGCCCGCGCGGCATGGCGTATATACTCAGTCGGAACCCGCATCGCTCACCTTCGCGAGTTGGAGATGGCCGAAACATACCCAGCGATCCTGTTCGTGCACGGCTTTCCGCTCGACCATGAGCTCTGGCGTCCACAGCTCGCGCGGCTCACCCGCTGGCGCTGCATCGCGCCGGACCTGCGCGGGTTCACGGGCGGCGCTGCGCCGGCCGGCGGGTACTCGATGAGCGTCTATGCCGACGACCTCGTGGGCGTGCTCGACCGAGCGGGAATCGATCGCGCGGTGTGGTGCGGCCTCTCGATGGGGGGCTACATCCTGTTCGAGGTACTGCGACGACACCCCGAGCGCGTGCGCGGCGTGATGCTGTGCGACACGAAAGCCGAGCCCGACACGGCGGAAGGGAAGGCGGGGCGGGATGAGCTGGTGCGTGTGGCGGAGCGCGACGGAGCAGCGGCGATCGCGGAGCGGCTGCTGCCGAAACTGCTCGGCGCCACGACGCGCGCGCAGCGACCTGAAGTCGTGGCGACGGTGCGCGCGATGGCGTCGCGGCTGCGCGTACCCGGACTGGTCGGCGCACTGCGGGCGATGCGCGACCGTCCTGACTCTGCTCCCCTGCTCGCGCAGATCAGCGTCCCGGCGCTCGTGTTGGGCGGCAGCGAAGACGAAGTCTCCCCGGCCGCGGGGATGCGGGCAATGGCACAGCGGATTCGTGGGGCGACGTACGTGGAGGTGCCGGAGGCGGGTCACCTGGCACCGCTGGAGCGCCCCGAGCTGGTCAACGAGGCGCTCGAGGACTTTCTACTTCATACCTCGTTCCGGTGACGGCTTGCCCGGCGGGTTGGCACTTTGGAAGACGTCCTTGTTCTTGGCGATGAACGACTTCCACTGCGGCGGCACGTCTTCCTCGGGGAAGATCGCGGTCACCGGGCACTCCGGCTCACAGGCGCCGCAATCGATGCACTCGTCGGGGTGAATGTAAAGCTGGTCCTCTCCTTCATAGATGCAGTCCACGGGACAGACATCCACGCAGGAGCGGTCTTTGACGTTGATGCAGGGTTCGACGATGATATACGGCATCTGCACGCTTCTCCGGGGAGCGTCGCGAAGGGGGAGAACCTAGAGAGTCGGTCGCGCGCGTCAAGGTCAATTCAAAAGATACCAGCAAGAATCTAAGAGTCCAGGGGGTATCTAATATCCCCCTGTCGGCTGTCCGAGTTGTGATTACGCTACGCGCCGGTATCTTAGATACGCTTGAGTTCTACACAGTTTCGCCGCAAGGCAGAGACACGGAGCCTGCTGCTCGAGGCGGGTCTCAAGGTGTTCGCCGATCGCGGCTTCGACCTCGCGACCCTCGATGATGTCGCCCGCGCGGCGGGCTACACCAAAGGGGCGATCTACCGCCAATTTCCCTCCAAGGGAGCGTTCCTGCTCGGACTGTTCGAGCAGTTCGCGGCAGTCGCCCGAGCCGGCGCGGGTGCACGCCAGGCCTCCTGGTTCATTCCGCTGACAATGCAGTTCGCGGCACAAGCGTGCCGCGACCCGCTGCTGCGGCGGCGGCTGGCGGTCGTCCTCGCCGAGGCGCCGGACGGAGGGTCCGCCGAGGGCCAGCTGCTGCGAGCGCTGGCGCGCCTGTTCCCCACCGGGAGCGGGACCACGGCCTGATGGAGCCGCTCGTCGTCCCGGCGGCGGCCGCGATCCTGCTGCTCGGGCTGTTGGTCGGCTGGGCGCTGGTACGGAGCTGGCGGCCGTCACGCACGCGGCGGCCGCGCGCCGACGTGCCCGCCACCTGGCGCCCACTGATCGAGTCCCGCGTCCCGCTCACCCGCAAGCTCACGGCCGAGGAATGGGATCGACTGCTCTGGCTCGTGCGCGGATTCGTGGGGGAGAAGAACTTCGAGGGAATCGACGGCCTCGCCATCACCGAAGAGATCAAGGTGATCGTCGCGGCGCAGGCGTGCTTGCTCCTGTTGCACCTCGATACGGGGCCGTTCCCCCGCGTGCGCAGCATCATCCTGTATCCCGGCACGTTCGTCCCCAAGGCGCCGCTGCTCGACCGTCATGTGCGGGTCGAGCCGGAACAAGAGCGGGCACCGCTCTTGGGAGAATCGTTGCGCGGCGTCATCGTGTTGTCGTGGGACAGCGTGCAGCAGAGCGGCGTGGAGCCAAGGGATGGACACAACGTCGTACTGCACGAGTTCGCCCACGAGCTCGACCAGGAGGACGGATACGTGGACGGGATTCCACTGCTCGAGCCGCCGCAGTCGACGCGTGTCTGGGCGCGCGTGTTGCGTGAGCGCTTCGAAGAGCTGCAGCGGCAGACCAAGGAGGGGGAGTCCGATCTGCTGAACGCCTACGGCGCCACCAATCGCGCCGAGTTCTTCGCCGTGGCGACGGAGCTGTTCTTCGAGCGGCCCATCGAGATGCGCGAGCGCTATCCCGACCTGTACCGCGAGCTCCAGGGCTTCTACCGGCAGGATCCCGCCGAGCGCGCCTAGCCTTCCATCTGCCGCAGGTACTCCCGGTCCCAGGCCGCCGGCATGCTCTCGCGCGGCGAGTAGGGACCCGGCGCGTAGCGCGAGGACGCGACGCCGAGCTGACTGCGCTCACAGATGTCCCAATCCTGGCGGTTGGTGCGATCCCAGAACTCTTCCGCGTCGGCGATGTTGTATCCCGGCGACTGCGGAGAATCGGGATGCACCATCCAGTCGCACACGACCCGACTCTCCTGCGGTGTGCGCGGCCACACCGTGTAGTACACGGCGTAGTCGGGATGCAGGCTCAACATCATCGAGGGAAACAACGTGTAGTAGTAGCCGCGCGAGCGGTCGTCCGCCGACAGATTCCCGAGCGGCAGGCCGCAGGCGCGTCCCGTCATCGTGGCACTCTCGTTCGGCGCCTTGATGTCCATGTACCCGCCGAGGAACCGTCCCTCGACCAGATCGTTGGCGCCGCTCGTATACGGCAGCTTCGTGGACAGCTCCGGGTGGATCGTGGGGCAGTGGAGGCACTCGGAGTAGTTCTGCATGATGAGCTTCCAGTTGGCCCGCACCTCGTAGACGATGCGCCGCACGGTCACCAGCGCCGGCAGGTTGAAGCGGTCGAACCGGTCCCCCAGTGGCGCAAACACGGTCGCGAACGGCTGGGGCTCGCGGTCGAGGTTCACGAAGGAGAATCCGTTCCACTCGGCCAACGCGGCCTGGTGGAGCGGATAGTCCGCCTTCTGGAACCCTTCGACCTCATGCATGTGCGGTGCGCCGATGAGACGGCCGTCGAGCGCATAGGTCCACGCGTGATAGGGACACTGAATCGTTTCCGAGAGGCGGCCCTGCTCACCGGTACAGAGACGCGTGCCGCGATGGCGGCAGATATTGAAGAACGCGCGCAGCGTCCCCTGCTGGTCGCGCAGGACGATCAGCGACTCGCCGCCGATCTCCACGGTACGGTAGTCCCCCGGCGATGCCAGCTCGGCCGTCCGCCCCAGCGAGATCCAGTGGCGGCGCCAGATCTTCTCCTGCTCCTCGTGCAGCACGTCGGCGGAGGTGTAGTACCGGCCCGGCATCGTGCGCGCACCCTGCTTGTAGGCTGCTACGGTCTTCACGAACGTGTTCATGCCCGTCGCTCCTGCAACAGCTCACGCGCCGCGTTGCGGCCCGCCGCGCCCGCCAGTCCCCCGCCCGGGTGCGTACCCGCGCCGCACAGATACAATCCCTCGACCGGTGTGCGATAGCGCGCCCACCCGGCCACGGGACGCATGAAGAGAATCTGATCGAGAGTGAGCTCGCCGTGGTAGACGTGCCCCTCGGTCAATCCGTAGCGATCCTCAAAATCCTTCGGCGTCGTAACGTGACGCCCCACGACGCTGCCGCGCACGTTGGGGGCGTACGCCGACAACGTCTCCACCACGAGATCCGACACCTGGCTCCGAGCCCGGTCGTCCCATCCACCGGGACGCAGGTGGTAGGGGGCGTACTGCAGCTGCACCGTCACGAGATGCTTCCCCGCCGGAGCGAGCGATGGGTCGAGCAGCGTCGGGATGCGAGCTTCCAGGTACGGGCGGCGCGACACGGCCCCGTACTTGGCGTCGTCGTAGGCGTGCTCCAGGTAGTCGAGGCTCGGTGCGATGGTGATGGCGCCGCCCAGCGCCTCTTCAGTGACGCCGGGGAAGCGCGGCAGCTCGCTCAGGGCAAGATGCACCGTAGCGACAGCACCGCGACACTTAATGTTCCGCACCGCCCGCAGGAACTCGGGATCGAGCTGTCCTGCGTCCACCATGCGGGTGAACGTGCGCCTGGGGTCCGTGCTGGAAACGACCTGGTGGGCGGCGAGGTGCTCCCCGGTTTCGAGCGCGACGCCGATCGCCTTGCCGTCGCGCACCACGATCTCGCGCACCGGTGCGGTGGTGCGAATGTCGGCGCCGTAGCCTTTGGCCACATTGGCGAGGATCGCCGCCAGGGCACCCGGTCCGCCGCGCACGTAGTGGGCGCCGCGCACCGCGCCGGGGGGCCGTCCCACCTGGTGGTGCAGGAAGACGAATGCGGTGCCGGCGCCGCGGGGACCCTGGAAGATCCGGGTGATGCCACCTGTGGCGAGCGCTCCCTTGAGCGCGTCGCTCCGGAACCAGTCGTCAAGCCACTCCGCCACCGACATCGGGGCGACGCGCAGGAACTCCACCATCTCGCGCTTGCCGAGTCGGCGCAGCTTCATTCCCAGTCTGAGCAGCGTGCCGAGGTCCCTGGCCGCGGGGTCGGGCACCTGCGGCGGCGCGACGGCGTAGACCGCCTCGAGCACGGCGGCGAAGCGCGCGACCTGGGCCGTGAACTCGGGCCAACGATGGGCGTCCTCGGGCGAAAAGCGGTTGATCTCCTCCGCCGTGCGCGCCGGGTCAGCCCAGAGGGTGAGGGCGCGGCCGCCCTCCTGGGGACTGCACACACACGCCTGTGGACTCACGAGCTCGAGGCCGGCGGTGTCGAGCTGCAGATCGGCGGCGATGTCGGGAAGCAGCCATCCGGCGTCCGAGCCGCCGATGTCGCAGCGGTAGCCCGGAATCTGGTCCGCGCCGCCGGCGAGGCCCCCCAGCACGTCGCGCGCTTCGAGCAGCAGCACCTTCACGCCGGCCTTGGCGAGATACGTCGCCGTGACCAGGCCGTTGATGCCGCCGCCGATGATGATCAGCTCTCTCGTCATTGCCGAGCCGCCGAGGCGCCGAGCCGCCGCGAGGACGCCGAGTCATGAGGTGTGCGGTGGCGCATGCGACTACCGTCCATCGCTCAGGATCCGGAGCGCCGCCAGGCGTCCCGATGCGCCCATGATGCCGCCGCCGGGGTGCGTGCCGGCGCCGCACTGATAGAGGCGCCGGATCGGCGTGCGGTACTGCGCCCAGCTCGGCGCCGGCCGGAGGAAGAAGAGCTGGTGCAGCGACAGCTCTCCCTGGAAGATGTTGCCTTCGGTCAGACCGGTGGTGCGCTCGATATCGGCGGGAGTGACCACCTGCCGGTGGAGAATCGCCTGCTTGAGATTGGGCGCGTAGCGCGAGAGGGTGTTGACCACGGCGTCGCCGAACGCGTCGCGTTTGGCGTCGGTCCAGCCGCCGGTGACGTTGTACGGCGCGTATTGGACGAAGATCGACATCACGTGCTTCCCCGGCGGCGCCATGCCGGGATCGATCATCGACGGAATAATGACGTCCATGTACGGCGCCCGGGAGAACTCGCCGTACTTGGCGTCGTCGTACGCGCGCTCGAGGTAGTCGATGCTCGGCGAGATCGAGACCGCGCCGCGCAGGTGCGGCCCCATGCCGGGCAGGCAGGTGAAGTTCGGCAGCTCGCCGAGGGCGAGGTTCACTTTTCCCGATGAGCCCCGGAACTTGAAGCGGCGGATGTCGGAGACGAATTCATCGGGGAGGTGGTCGTCCCCGACGAGCTGCAGGAAGGTGCGATGCGGATCGAGACTCGAGACCACGACCCGCGCGCGCAGCTCGTCGCCGTTCTCGAGCACCACCCCCGGCGTCCCGCCGCGGCGCACCAGGATCTTGCTCACCGGGGCCTCGGTACGGATCTCGGCGCCGAAACGGCGCGCCGCTCCGGCGATGGACTCGCTGATGGCGCCGGTGCCGCCCTTGGCGAAGCCCCAGGCGCGGAACGAGCCGTCGATCTCACCCATGTAGTGGTGCAGCAGGACGTAGGCCGTGCCGGGCGAGCGCGGTCCGAGGAACGTGCCGATGATGCCGCTGGCCGATTTCGTCGCCTTGAGCGCGTCGGTCTCGAACCATTCGTCGAGATAATCGGCGGAGCTCATCGTCATCAGCTTGTAGAGGGCGTGGAACCGCTGCTGCCCCAGATCCCTGAAGTGGCGGCCGAAGCGCAGCAAGCCGGTCAGCTCGCGCGGCGAGAGCGAGGTCGGATCGGGCGGAATCATCCCGAGGATCGGCTTCACCGCCTGGGCCATGTGATGCATCAGGCGACCGAATTCCGTCATCGCCTCCGCGTCGCGCAGCGAATGGCGCGCGATTTCGCGGCGCGTCTTGTCGGGGTCGCCCCAGCCGGCGAGGTAGTCGCCGTTGTCGAGCGGCGTGACGGTGCTCTCCAGCGGCAGGATCTCGAGGCCGTGGCGCGGCAGGTCGAGGTCGCGGATGATCTCGGGCCGCAACAGGCTCACGACGTAGGAGAACACCGAGAACTTGAAGCCCGGGAAGATCTCCTCGGTGACCGCCGCGCCCCCCACCAGGTGGCGCCGCTCGAGCACGAGCACCTTCTTGCCGGCGCGCGCGAGGTAGGCCGCGGTGACCAGTCCGTTGTGGCCGCCGCCGATGATGATCGCGTCCCAGGTCGTGCTCACGCTCGTTTGCGCGGAGGGTTGAAGAACGGCAGCGCGCGCACCGTGGCGCCGGCGCGCTTGCGGCGATGCTCAACCGTGACTTCCATCTCGACCACCGTGTCCGGCTCGCCGTAGGGGCCTTCGAGGTGTGCCAGTGCGATGTAGCGCTTGAGGAGCGGCGACCAGCAGCCGCTCGTCGCGTAGCCGACCTGGACGCCTCCCATGTAGAGTGGCACGCTCGCCCGCCAGGCGGTCGTGGGGAGCTTGGGCGGCAGCCCGACGTCGGCGTAGAGCCGTTCGAGCGCGTTCCAATCGACTTCCACGCCCATGAAGCGCCATGCCGGCCCGCGCTCTTTTTCGGCGACCAGGGCGTCGCGGCCGTTGAAGCGGTCCTTGTCGAGCGCCACCGTCCAGCCGAGCGACAGCTCGTACGGCGTCGACATCTGGGACTCGATCAGCGCGTGATGGGCCGAGACGTAGTCGACGTCGATCAGCAGGAGCCCGGCCTCGTTGCGCACCAGGTCGAGCGCCAGGAGGCCCGCTGGGGTGATGCCGTAGTCGTTCCCCGACTCGATCAGCGCGTCCCACACAGGGAGGGCGCGCGGCGCCTCGACCCAGATCTCGTAGCCGAGATCCCCGGTGTACCCGGTGCGCGAGATCGTGACCGGCTCCCCGCGGATCTTGGCGGGCGTGAGCCGGAAGTACTTGAGCCCGGAGAGATCCTGCTCGCTCGCGTGCTCGAGGATGACGCGCGACAGCGGGCCCTGCAGCGACAGCGCAGCGATGCGCTCCGAGACGTCCTCGATCGTGCATTCGAGGCCGGAGGCGTTGAGATGCAGCCAGCGCATGGTGGGATCGGCCGAGGTCATGCGGAACGTCGTCTCGTCGAGCCGTGACACCGTACCGTCGTCGATCACCTTGCCGCGGGCGTCGCACCACGGCGTGTACAGCACCTGCCCGACTTTGGACTTGGCGACGTCGCGCGTGACGATGCGGTCGAGCAGGCGCGCGGCGTCGCGGCCGCGGATCAGGTACTTGTAGAGAGGCGTGACGTCGAACAGCGCCGCCGAGCTGCGCACGGCGTGGTATTCCCGCTCGTGGGTCAGCTCGTATACGCTGGCCATGGTGTAGCCCGCCCAGCGCCGCCAGGCGAAGCCTTCCATCAGCGCGCTGGTGCGCGGGTGGAACGGCGATTCCTTCAGCACGGCATCCCCCGGTAGCCCAGCGCGGTGGAGATGCGGTCGGCGGCGGCGCGGACGTGCCGGCCGAGGAGCGCGATGCGCGCGGCGGGGAAGCGCACGCGCGGGCCGCCGAGGCTGATGGCGGCGACGGGGCGCCCGCCCGCGTCCTGCACGGCGGCGCCCACGGCGACATAGCCGCGCTCCAGCTCTTCGGCGGCGACGGCGTACCCGCGTCGCCGGACGCGGCCGAGCTCGCGGTCGAGCGCGCCCGTGGCCGTGATGGTGCGCGGCGTGTGGCGGGAGAGCCGCTGCCCCAGGAAATCGCGGCGCTCATCCGTGGAGAGCAGGGCGAGCAGCGCTTTGCCGGTGGAGGTGGCATGCACGGGCCAGCGCGTGCCGACTTCGGGGACGGCGCCGAGCAGAGAGTGGCCCGGGACTTCGTGGAGGATCAGCATCGCGCTGCCCACGGGGACCTCGAGTGTGGCGGTCTCGCCCGAGTTGGCGGCGAGGGTTTCGAGCTCGGGGACGACGATGGCGCGCAAATCCGAGGCGCGCGCGGCGCGGGCGCCGAGGGCGATCGCCTCGGGGCCGAGGCGGTAGTGCTCGCCGGCGGCATCGCGGGTCACCATGCCCTCGCGCTCCAGCGCGGCCAGCAGCCGGTGGGCGGTCGCCTTGTGCAGGTGGGCGGCGCGGGCGAGGTCGGTGAGGCGCCAGCCGCGGCGGGCGTCGGAGAACGCCTTGAGGAGGCTGACGGCGCGGGCGACGGCCTGGGTGCCGGGATAGGTCCGGGCGCTGATCACGATGTGAAACTGGGTTTCATAAAGTGGAACAAAAAGACCGCGGCGCGATGACCCTGTCAAGGCAGTCGCTGGAGGGCGCCGTCAGGTCGTGCGGACGGGAATCTTCGTCATGATGGACAACACGACGACCAACGCTCCGAACTCGAACGCCGCGCGGCGGTCGCCTTCCGCCTGCGCCTGGCCGCGCCACGCAGCGTAGCCCGCCGTCAAGCACAGCAGCACCAGAAGTCCTTC
>CAZXKN010000244.1:0-20368 GCA_964641815.1 uncultured Gemmatimonadaceae bacterium
GGCCGGCTGCGCCTGACCCAGGAGCAGGTCGACAGTGTCGCCGGGGCGCTGCGGGAGGGTCGGGCCGCCGCGCAGGATGCCGGAACGGTGTCGGGCACGGCGCGGCAAGCGCTCGATGCGATTTTCACCGCCTTGAACGACACCACCGAATTCGCCACCACCTTCACCGCAGAGACGGAAGATCAGGCGAAGCAGATCGACCTGGTGGTCCGCCGCATGGGGGAGCTGGCGGGAATCGCGGACGAAGCCGCTGCCGGTGCCGCCGAAACGAACGCATCGACCCGCACGCAGCTCGCCGCGCTCACGGAGCTCGGAGACGCCGCCGACCGGCTCTCGGGCGCCGCCGCACGGCTGACAGAGAGCACCCAGCACTTCCGCATCGACGGCCGGACGGACCTTAGTCTCTAGCAAGCAGGAGTAATCCAGACGTTCGTGCCCCCTCTCCCGAAGGGAGAGGGGGACAGGGGGAGAGGACTATCGAGCGAAGGAGAGGGGGACAAGGAGGAGAGGTAAATCGAGCGAGGTCAGGAGGAGAGGTCAGGAGGAGAGGACAGCCGCGATGATCACCCCAACGCAGCGCGCACGAGACGCCGGGCGGCCGCGTTGGATTTGTCGCGTATCTCCGACAGGTCGGCGGTGAGCAACCGGCCGCCTCGGACGACGACCCGCCCGTCGACCAGTACGTGCCGCACGTCCGCCGCCCGGGCCGCGTACACCAACCGCGACGCGATCTCGGCGTCGGCGGGCTGACCGTGCGGACCCGACAGATCGACCGCCACCAGGTCCGCGCGCTTGCCGACTTCGATCGAGCCGATCTCCCGCTCGAGGCCCAGGGCGCGCGCGCCGCCCAGCGTGGCGAGCTCGAGCACGGCCGTGGCGGGCATGGCGTCGGGGCCGAGGCGCGGCTTCTGGATCAGCGCCGCGAGCCGCATCTCCTCGAAGCCGTCGAGCCGGTTGTTGCACGGCGCCCCATCGGCGCCGAGCGCGACTCGACACCCCGCCGCCAGCATCTCAGGGATCGGCGCGACCCCGCTGCCGAGCTTCAGATTGGAGCTGGGACAATGCACGATGTTCGTCCCGGCACGAGCCAGCTCCCGCACGCCGTCGCGATCGACCCAGACGCAGTGGGCCAGCGCGGCACGCGGGCCGGCGATGCCCACCGAATCGAGATAGGCGATCTCGTCGCGCCCGGTGGCGCGCTTCACCAGCTCCAGCTCGACCGGTGTCTCGGCGGCATGGGTGTGGATCATCGCCCCCGTACGCTCGGCGGCGTCAGAGACCGCGCGCAGCAGCGGGCCGGTGCAGCTCGGGGCGAAGCGCGGCGCAAAGCAGTAGCGCAGCCGTCCACCCTCGGCGCCGTGCCAGCGCGTGCACAGATCCATCGCCTCCTGCAGCGCCTGATCGGTCGATTCCCGCAACCCGTCGGGGTTGGTCGGGGCATCCATGAGACACTTCCCCGCCGTCGCCCGCAGTCCGATCTCGCGCAGCGCCTGAAATGCCGCATGCGTGTGCCGCACCGTCTCCATGTCGAGGATCGCGGTGGTGCCACCGAGCAGCAGCTCGGCCGAGCCCAGCATCGCCGACCAGTACACCGTCTCGGGGGTGTGCGCCGCTTCGAGCGGCCAGATCCGTCGCGACAGCCAATCCTCGAGCGCGAGGTCGTCGGCGAGACCCCGAAACAGCGTCTGGCAGAGATGGATATGGGCCTGGACGAGACCCGGAAGGAGGATCAGTCCGGCGCAGTCGAGCGCGCTGCCGTGCGCCGCCGGGCGCCGCGCGCGGGCCGGTCGCGGCCGGATCTCCGCAATGCGCCCCTCGGACACGACGACGTCGGCATCGAGCACCCGCCGGCTGGGATCGAGCGTGACCACACGGGCGCCGCTGAGCACCAGCGGACGCTCGGAGCGCGGACGTTTCTGGGAGACCACGGCCGTTCAATATCGTCTGGGAACACGGGAAAGCCAGGCGACATTGTACCCATGCAGAATGGTGAATGCAGAATGAGCACAAATCCTGAATGATGAATGCAGAATGCAGAATGCAGAATGCAGACATTCTGCATTCATCATTCTGCACTCTGCATTTCCTAGGTTATGACCCTGGGCGCCGTCTGCGAGCTGTCGGAGTCATCGGGCAGGTCGAAGTACGCGTGCAGCTCGTCCATCAGGTCTTCGTCGTTGTACACGCCGGTGAGAATACGCTCGGGCGTGCCGGGATCGATGAGCAGATAGCCGTACGGGTAGTCGAGTCCCGAGAGCACGATGGCACGCTGGTGGTGATCGGCTTGCTCGACGAAGACGGTGTCTGCCTTGGTGGCGACGAGCCCGATGCCGTTGTCGGTGAGCGACGTGGCGACCTGTTCGGTATAGAAATCGAGGTCGCGCGCGGCCGCTTGCGCCGAATCATGGCTGAGGGAGTCGCTGGCCCGCAGCCAGAACACGACGACCGTCGGCTTCGTGATCACGCGGGGTGTAGCGAGCAGCCGGTCGTTCGCCGAGTCCTTCGGTGCTCTCCAGAGCCGCGACACCGCCGCGGTGTCCAGCGGCGGCTGCGCCGGTCGCTTCGCGTGGGAGGCGGGGCGGCACGCGGCGAGCGCGAGGAGCGGGAGCCAGCAGCGCGGTCTCACAAAGGGGGAAGATAATGAGGCGAAACCCGACCTCTCGTGCTGTGACGGGGATCGCGCCGGTCGTGTCCACATGAGCAACGCGCGTATGACACCCGGCGCGAACGGGGATACATTGGCCGCCATGGACGACCAACCGCCGGCTCCCCCACCGCCGCCGCCATCTCCGCCCAAGCCCCCGTTCGTGCGCCGGCACCACTGGATCGTGCGCCTGACCCACTGGGCCACGGTGGTGGTTTTGGCGGGGATGATCGCCAGCGGATTGCAGATCTATGAGGCGTACGCCCGGTTCGGCAACCGCGGCGCCCCGTCCTACCCCAATCCGTTCGAGGGGACGACGTTCCCGGCCACCATCCGCCTCGGGCGCTGGCTCGCCGGCGCGCTGAACTGGCACTTCGCGCTGATCTGGCCACTCGTGTTTTTCGGCTTGCTCTACTGCTCGTATCTCGTGGCCAGCGGGGAGTGGCGCGCGCTGCTGTTCCGGCCCAGCGACATCCCGGGGGCGATCGCGATGACGAAGTACTACCTGCGGCTGCGCACGGACCACCCCCCGCAGGGGAAACACAACCCGCTGCAAAAACTGGCCTACACGACGGTCGTGCTGCTCGGCGTGCTCGCCGTGTTGACGGGGTTGTCGATCTACAAGCCGCTGCAATTCTCCTGGCTCACGGCGCTGTTCGGCGGCTTCCAGGCGGCGCGCTACTGGCACTTCTGGATCGTGTGGATCTTCGTCGGCTTCAGCGTGGTGCATGTGCTGCTTGTGTTCCTCGTCGATCCGTCGAGCCTGCGGGCGATGCTGACCGGGTGGTACCGGGGGAGGTTTCCGAATGCGTGAGTACGGCGTGGATCGGCGCGCGTTCCTGCGCCTCGGGATCGCAGCCGGATCGGCAACGCTCGCCGCAGCGTGCGGGTGGGATGGCGGAGCTCTGGTGCGGCCGCGCCTCCTCTCGATCAGCCGGCTGAACGACTGGGTGGGAGAGAAGGTGTTGTTCTCACCCACGCGGCTCGCACCGACGTATGCCGCGAGCGAGCGCAGCGCGAGCCTGCCGAGCTACTACATCTCCGATCACACACCGGTGCTACAGGACCCTCGGGCGTGGCGGCTCACCGTCGACGGGCTCGTCGCGACGCCGCTATCGCTGACGCTCGACGACCTGATGCGCATGCCGCGCACCAGCTACACCGTGAAACACCACTGCGTGGAGGGATGGACGGCGATCGCGACCTGGGCTGGCGTTCCGGTGTCGGCGATCGTGCAACGGGTCGCGCCGCGCTCGAGCGCGCGCTTCATCCTGTTCAAGAGCTTCGATGCCGATTACTCGAACGGCTGGGATCT
Organism: uncultured Gemmatimonadaceae bacterium; assembly: GCA_964641815.1. Lineage (GTDB taxonomy): Bacteria > Gemmatimonadota > Gemmatimonadetes > Gemmatimonadales > GWC2-71-9 > DASTHG01. The sequence continues at coordinate 3,960 of CAZXKN010000244.1, forward strand.
GGCGAGCGCGATGCACCCGCAGACGATCCTCGCGTATGCGATGAACGACAATCCGCTTGCGCCCGCCCACGGCGCGCCGCTGCGGTTGTACTCGCCGACGAAGTTGGGATACAAACTCACGAAATACTTGGTCTCCATGACTTTCGTGAACGAGAGACCAGGGGGTTACTGGGAGGATCAAGGGTACCCTTGGTTTGGAGGACTCTAGGACTGACCACGACTAGGCGCATAGACGTGTGGCGGTGAATAGTATCGAGGGGTCAGGACGAGCTTGTCCTGACCCCTCCGCCTACAAACCCCCGCACGTCTATGCGTCTAGTTGTGGCGTATCCTATCACCTGTATCCGACACCCTGGAACCTAGCCGATGGCGGCGAGGGTATCGTACATCTCCGTCGCATTCCGATACCTGTTTTCTCTATCCTTGGCCATCGCCTTGAGTACTGCCTTCGCCAGCGCCTCCGGTACATCCGGATTGGTCTTCCGCGGATCGGGCGCTTCCTCTTCCAGGTGTTTCGCGATCAGCGCCCACGGCGTATCCGCCTCGAACGGCACGCGGCCGGTGATCGACTCGAACAGCACCACGCCCGCCGAGTAGAGATCGCTGCGCGGGTCGAGCTCGAGGCCCGACAGCTGCTCGGGAGACATGTAGTCGGGCGTGCCGATCGCCATCCCCTGCTCGGTGAGGCCCTTCCCCTTCGGCGGATTGGCGAGCCGTGCGATGCCGAAGTCCATGACCTTCAGGAACCCGTTCGGCTCGACGACGATGTTCTGTGGTTTGATGTCCCGATGGATCACGCCCTGCTCGTGCGCCACTTCGAGCGCGCGGCACAGCTGTTTGCCGACCGTGAGCGACACCGGGACCGGCAGCCGGCCGCGGCTCTGAATCAGCTGCTTGAGTGAGGTCCCCTCGACGTACTCCATCGTGAGGTAGTACATCCCGTTGACCTCGCCCAGGTCGTACGTCCGCACGACATTGCGGTGCGCGATGCGGCGCGCCAGGCGGATCTCCTGCTTGAACCGCTCGATCGCGACGGGGTCGTCGGCGACGGTGTCGGGACGCAGCGTCTTGATGGCGACGGGCTCGCCCAGCTCGCGATCGAACGCGCGGTACACGACGCCCATCCCTCCTGCGCCGAGGATCTCTTTCACTTCGTAGCGGTTGTCGAACACCGATCCGGGGGAGAGCCGGTCGCCGCCGGAGCCGAGCGACGGGCGCTCGGCGACCTCGCGAATCGCCGTGGCGGCGGCGCCGATCTGCTGGGTCGCCGAGCCGGCCGCCGCCTGCGTCATCAGCTCGACGAGCTGCGCCTTCTCCTTGAGATCCTCGACCAGGCTGCGGAACGCCTGGGACAGCTCGCCGATCTCGTCGGCGCTCGTCACCGGAATGTCGACCGAGTAATCGCCGTCCTGCACTTTGCGCGTCGCCCGGGCAAGCTGCTGCACCGGACCGGCGATGTGGCGGGCCAGCACTCCGGCCGACGCCAGGGCGAGGATGATGCCGAGTACCACGGCGGCCAGAATGGTGCGCTGCAGCGTCCGGAACGCCGCCAGCTCGGCGTCGCGGGAGCGGAATGCGACGAAGCCGCCGCGCAGGTCGCCGCCGGGTGAGCGGATCGCCCCCGCGAGCCCGATGAGATGGGCTCCGCCGACCTGCGCCGTCATCGCTTCCCCGGCGGTGTCGCGCGCCAGCGCCTCGGTGTTCACGCCGGCGCTGAGCGCGGGGCCGATCGCGTCGCGCGCCAACGTGCTCGCGATGACGTAGGGATGGTTCAGGGTGTCGAGGGCGAAGAACACCACGTCGGAACCGGCCGCCTGGTGAATCGCCTCGGCGAGGGTGTCGTTCACCTCGTACGTCGCGACCAGCGCCCCCTGCGCGCCCGCCGCGACCGAGGCGCGCAGCGGCGTGCCGACCGCGAGGAACATCTTGTTGCGCACGTCGTCGAGCCAGGCGCCGTTGGACGATTCCCCCGACAGCGCGTTCGCCACCAGCGGAGCCCCCGAGAGATCGACGTCGACCTGCTCGGGATAGTCGGTGCGGGCGATGAGGATGCCCTGGTTGTCGGTGACGAGCACCCAGGCAGCGCCGATCAGATCGCGCACGTCGTTCGCCTGATCGAGCGCATCGGCGCGGTCCTTGCCGTGCTTGAGCAGCCGCTCGCGGTACTGCGGCACATCGGTCGCGATGGTGCTCGCCCGCGCCAGCGTCCGCGTGCGGGCACCGAGAAAATCTTCGACCGACGTGCGCGTCGCCGCCAGGGCCCGGCCGATCGCGGCGTCGGCGGTGCGATTGGCCTGAAAGGAGGTGACGCCGAAGGTCACGCCCAGCACTGCGAGAATCAGCAGTGCGGAGGCGACGAAGATCTTGCCGGCGAGCCCGAACCGCGAGCCGCTAGTAGCGCTCGCGGCCGGCATTCGTGGGGTAATCCTTCCCGAACTTGTTCTTGTGTGGCTGCCAGCGGAACCCGCGCGCGTTCAAGGCGACCTGGATGTCCGCCACGCCGTTCGGCCCAACGACCACGTCGCGCACGAACTCCTGCGACGCCCGCTCGTGCCACACGTGCAGCTTGTAGGCTCCGGGCTCGACGCCGCTGATCGTGAACGACCCGTCCGCCCCCGCCTGGGCGAAATGGTGTGTCGCCATCACCTGGACCAGTGCCACCATGCGGGGGTGCACGTTGCAGAACACGCGCACCAGCCCGGGATAGCGGAACACCGTCGCCTTGCCCTCGCCCCGTCCGTACAGGCCGAGGTCGAAGCTGTTCGAGTCGGACACCGAGAAGACGTTGTGATCGAACGGGTCGTGATTGGGAAACGCCACGGTCGTGCCCACAGGAACGACCAGTACGTGGGGAGAAAACGTTTTGTCGCTGATCGCGATCTCGAACCGGGCGGGCGCGAGTGCGACGCCCTGCCCTTCCAGGTAGACGACGGCGTCACCGAGGTCGGGAGAAGCCGCGTTGCTCTTTTCCTGGATGGTGATGCGGCCGCTCACGTGCCCCGCCTGCGCGGCGGCGGGCGCCGTGCCGGCGAGGCTGCCCGCCAGCACCGCGCTCACCGCCACGGTCCATCGCCTCAACGGTGGACCTCGAAATCCTGCGCGCCCGCGGGCGCGCCGTCCAGCGAGATCGTCACTTTGTACTTGCCCACCGGCCAGCCGGAGGGCTTCGAGATGTGAAACTCGGTATGGGCGGGTCCCTGCGGCGCGATCGCCTGCGTATCCGCGAAGACCGTCTGGCCGGTCTGGAACGTCCACAGGGCGGCCATGGTCGCGCTGGACGAGCTGCCGACGGTTGCGACCGAGGCGTAGATCGTGTCCTTCTGTCCGAACGTGGTCAGCGGCTGCGCGACCGACTTGTCGGCGGCGACCGCCTTCCCCAGCGTTACGCCGGTGACCGCAAACGTCACGGCGGGCGGGGCGGCGGGCGGGGCGGCGGGCGGCGGCGGGGGTGGAGCCTTCTTGCATGCGACGGCCGCACCTGCGAGAGCTGCGACCATCACACTCCAGTGGCGAGCGTGAGCGATCACACGGCCTCCTCGTGTCAGGCGGGTGGAATGGTGAGGACCTGGCCGGGATGGATCAGGTCGGGATTCTTGACCTTGTCCGTATTCGCCTGGTAGATCGTGCGCCACTTGTTGGCGTCGCCGTAGATCTGTTTCGCGATCTTCGAGAGACTGTCCCCCGCCTTCACGGTATAGGTCCGCGTGGCGGGCGGCGGTGCACTCGAGGAGCTGCCTCCCTGCACGTCGGAGAAATCGGGCATGGGATCGTCAGGTGTGGTCATGGATCACCTCGTGGAAGGCCCGCGCGACTGTTGCGCCGGGACGCGGGGAGCTTACTGTAGTTTATCCGATCTCGCCAGGAGTCCGCGCGCATGCGCCGCTTGTTGACGCTCTTCGTGTTGCCGTTGCTCGCCCATCCCAGCATGGCGCAACAGCCGACCGCGACGGCACCCGCACCGGCTTCGCACCCGACCGTCGAGTTCTCGGGGCTCGTGCTCATCAACGGGTTCTTCACCAACGCGCGCGTGAACAACAGCGACGTGCCGCAGTTCGCAGAAGCCGACACGACCGGCGTGGCGGGCAGCGGCGGCACGATCCGGCAGACGCGGCTCGGCGCCCTCGTCACCGACCCCGCGGTGCTCGGGGGCTCGTTCACCGGCGAGCTGGACGTCGATTTCTTCGGCGGCCAGGAGCCGAGCTCGGGCGATCGCACGTTCCCGTTGCTGCGCGTGCGGCGCGCGGTGGGCACCGTGCAATGGTCACACGCGCAGCTCCTGTTCGGTCAGGAGTCGCCGCTCGTGGCCGAGCGGTCGCCGCGGTCACTGGCGTCGATCGGCTTCCCCGATTTCGCGGGAGCCGGGAATCTGTGGTTGTGGACGCCGCAGGCGCGCGTGACCGTCGAAACCGGCTACTCGCTGCGGCTCGCATTGCAGGGAGCCGTACTGGCGCCGATCGCCGGAACCCCGCAGACCACGTTCACCACGCAACCCGACTCGGCGGAGCGCACCAAGCGCCCCGCGTTCGAGGGACGGCTGCGCCTCGGTTGGGGGCCGGCCGACGATCCGAGCGAGATCGCGGTGGGCGGGCACTACAGCTGGATCAAGGGATTCGACACATCGACGGGCGACACCCTGCTCGTTTCGAAGGCGGTCACGGCGGACCTGCGCATCGCGGTGGGCATCGTGGAGCTCGTCGGCGAGGCCTACACTGGCCAGGCGCTCGCGGGGCTGGGCGGCGGCGGCATCGGCCAGAACACCGGCGTCGGAGGCGTGCCGGTGCGGACCAAAGGTGGCTGGGGCCAGCTCAACGTGAAGGCGGTGAAGCACCTCATGATCGGGGGCGGGTGCGGCCTCGACGATCCCAACGACGCCGACGTTCCCGCCACCGGCAGGCTGCGCAATTTCGTGTGCGAGGGGCACGCCGACTGGCGGCCCCCGGGCCCCTTGGTGTTCGGGTTCGAGTTCCGGCACTTCTCGACGCGTTATCAGGGCGGCGATTTCACGGCAAATCACCTGAATCTGGCGGCGGGGTTCCGGTTCTAGCCCCTCGACTACAGCTGCTTCAACAGGCTGACCTTCAGGATAGCGTGCTGGTCGCTCTGTGGGAGCTGCAGCGGAGCCTCGGACCTGCCGTGATTGTAGATGAGGTAGAGATACGAAAGCGGCAAATACTCCCACGAGAAGCGCAGGTTGTAGCTGTCGGAGTGGTCGAGGGAATTGTTCTGGTAGAATCCCGTGAGCTGCAGCCGCGGGTTCAACGCGAAGCGGCCCTGGATGATCCGCAGGTCCACGGTGGACGTCGTGCGCGACGCCCCGACGTCGACGAAGTGATTGCGGTTGAGCTCGGCGATCACGGAGATGTGCGGGATCGGAGCGAGTTGCAGTTTCCAGTCGCCTGACTGCAGTCTGCCGTTGTAGTACCCGCCCCATTTGTAATCACCAGAGAGACGGATCACCCGCGACGGATCGCTCGTGAACGTGATCCAGTGTTGCGCATAGTGGTACTGCCCTGGCGCTATGGTCACGCCGAGGGGCTCGAACGGCGCGGTCAGGTTCTGGTATACCGGGGTGATGGAATACCCGAAGTACGCGCCGCTCTGAAAGTTGAGCCAGACAGGCCAGAAATAGAGACTGCGCTCGATGAATCTTCCGGTGGAGGCCTGCCAGTACCATTCGGGCAGAAATCCCGGCTCGAAGGCCCGCAACACATTCTTGAACGGCAAGAGCCTGCCCCGGTAGTACCAGTTCATGCCCGGCGTCGTCCCCACGACATCCGTGCGCGAAATAAAGCCCATTTGCGGATCGTAATCTTTCGTCGCCACGGATTGCGTGAACCACATCTTGTAATGCGTCATCGAATTGTAGTACTGGGCGAATCCGGCGAGGCCGTGGCGGTTCGTCCCGGTCGTCACGGTGTTCGAGAGAATCGTGTTCACCGACTGCGCCTCACTCAACCGCAGCAGGCCGTCGAGCGTCGACGTCACGTTCGACCCGGCGGCCGTGTTCTTGACCGTCAGCAACCCGCCGAGTCGGCTGCGGGGTCCCACGTTGGCGGAGTATCTGCCGACAAAGAGATTGGCGGCCGGGGTGCTGTCGCTCGCATCCTGGCGCATGACCATCGCACCGTAGTTGCTTCCGGATCCGCGGCTCACGAAGCGCGCGCCCGCCACGATCGGGATCGGGTTCCCCGCCGCATCGAGACCGATCGTGCGGCTGAAGAACGGCTGAATGTGCATCAAGCCTCCCGACCCATCCCCCGCCTGCTGGATCACCGGACTGAACAGCGACGCGTTTTCCAGAAAGAACTGCCGGCGCTCGGGAAAGAACACGGAGAACTGCGTCACGTTGTTCACTTGCAGGTCGGCATCGGCCTGCGCGAAGTCCGTGTTCGCCGTGAGGTCGAGCACATCGTTCGGGTTGATCGCCCACTTGAGATCCCCGCCGAGCTTCGCGGTCGACCGCGTCGCAGACGGCGGCGTACGATCCGTCGCGGTGAGGACATACGGCTGCACGCGGATGTTCGGCCTCGGCGGCGGCGGCTCGAGCCCGGTCAGGCGGCCGGCATACTCCATCCGCGAAGCGCCGAACACCCGGGGGAACGGCGAGAACGCCGAGATTTCGTTGGTCAGCCTGCGGTTGCGGTAGACGTTGAAGCCCCAACTTTGCACCGAATCGGCCGTCTTGCGGTACCGCAGAGTCTGCCACGGAATCGCGATCTCGGCGTACCAGCCGGAATCCGTACGCGTGGTGCGCACGCGCCACAGCCCATCCCAGTCCACGTCGAAGTAGAGATCGTCGAACGCCAGGTAATCGCGCTGCACGCCATAGGCATTGGTCGCGAAACACATGGCGTTGCGCTGATCGTTGAAGCCGTCGAAGGTGAGCGTGACGAGATCGTGCGCCAGGTAGTCGAAGTCGCGCTTGAAGTCGGTCGCGCGGATCGCCTTCTTCCCGGCCGGGTCTTGCGAATAGATCCCGACGTACAGGAACTGCTGGTTGTACAGAACCTGGATCTCGGTTTCGAAACTGGATGGCGCGCCCTGGTTCGGCTCGACTTGGGTGAAGTGCGGCGAGGCCTGAGTCAGTTTCCATTCCGGCTCGTTCAACACGCCGTCGATGTGCAGCTCGGTCTCGATCCGGACCGCCCGGATCGTTTTCTTCACCGAATCCGGGCGGAAGACGTCGGCATTTTGTGATGCGGCAATCGAGGGAATGGCGAGCAGCACGCAGGGCCAGGCTAGGATCATGCGCCCCAAGATACTTACAGACGGCCGCGAAGACTCTCCGCGACGAGCGGCCCCGGCTCCGCGATCAGCGTGCGTGCTTCGTCCACTTTGCCCCACACATTCCAGAGCAGCACGCCCCGCACGCGACCGCCTTTGAGATAGTAGATCACGCCTTCCTTGAACGGGTCCTTCCAATCGGAAAACGACTCGAGCCGCGCGTCGAGCTCGCCCACCGCCTCGTAGCCCCGCTCGAACAGATCTGAATAGAAGAAGGGGAGATGGTGGTACGGCTCCCCCTGCCCCGCCATCGACCTCCCCGCTGCCGCGCCCATCGCGTTGGCGTTGTCCTCGTGCTCCACGCGGACGCGGGTGCCGAGGGCCGGACTGAAGAAATTGGCCACGTCGCCGGCGGCGTAGATGTCGGGCACATCGGTGCGCAGCAGCTCGTCGACCACGATGCCGTTCTCGACATGCACCCCCGCCTGCTCGGCGACGTCGACGTTGGGCGCGATGCCGAGACCCGCGACCACGACGTCCACCGGAAGATCCTTCCCGCTCGTCGTCCGGACAATCACTTTGCCGCCCCGCGGCGTCAGACCGGCGAGTCCCTCGCCGGTGCGCAGATCGACGCCCTTCGCGCGGTAATAGTCGTTGAGTGAGTGGGACAGGTCCGCCGGATAGACGCGTGCGCCGACGCCGTCCTCGGGGACGAGCATCACCACTTCCCGTCCCGCCATGCGCAGTGCCGCCGCGATCTCCGAGCCGATGAAGCCGCCGCCCAGCACGGCGAAGCGCAGCTGCTCCTGCGCCAGCGCGTGCAGCCGCCGGTAGTCGTCATAGGTCCGGAAATAGATGATCTGCTCGGTGTCGAGCTTGAGCCGCCGCGGCGTGCCGCCGGTGGCGAGCAGCAGCTTGCCGTAGCCGTACGTCTCACCGCTCTCGTCGGTGGCCCGCTTGCCCCGCGGGTCGATCCCCGTGACCCGCCGGCCGAGGTGCAACACCGCGCCGGTCGCGTCGGTCTTGCGCCAGATCTTGTCCTCCGGCTCACCCTTCCATAAGGCCTTGGAGAGCGGCGGCCGGTCATAGGGGGGATGCGGGTCCGTGCTCACGAGACCGATCGATCCCCTGGGATCGGCGGCGCGGATCGCCTGCGCCGCGGCGTCCGCCGTCATGCCGCCGCCGACGATGAGATAGGAGTAGTCGGGCATACTGGATGTTACGCACTGAAGACCGGCGCGCGATCTCTCCTGTCCGGTTCTGGGACGGAGAATCCCAAGTCCGCGCAACTGTCCCGCTGCGCATGCCTGGGCCTGCATGCAACCTCCTCACCCGCATGAGTTTCCAATTGAGCGGTGCGGGCACGCCCCCTGCTTTGTCCATATGCGAATCGTGGCCTTCTTCTTATAACCGACGACCGACACCCGAGCACGTCTTGGACATCGCGCGAGCCCCAGTCAAGAATCGACGCCGCCTCTGGCAGGTAGGCATCGCCGTCGGCGTGATCCTGGTCGTCACGCTCGTGCTGTCGAGCCTCAAGCCTGCCGCGCCGACGGTCGAGGGGGGCACGCCGTGGATCGATTCGGTGCGCCGCGGTGAGATGCTGCGCGAAGTCCGCGGCCCGGGGACGCTCGTCCCCGAGCACATCCGCTACATCTCGACGCTCGCGTCCGCCCGGGTCGAGCGCATCGTCGTCGTGCCGGGCCAGCAGGTGCAGGACAACACGCTGTTGCTCGAGCTCTCCAACCCCGACGTGCAGATCCAGGCGCTCCAAGCCGAGCAGCAGTACACCGCGGCGCAGGCCCAGCTCGTGAGCCTGCGCACGTCGCTGCTGAGCCAGAAGCTCACACAGGAAGGCGTGGTCGCCACGACGCGCACCGACTACGAGGCGGCGAAGCGCGCCGCCCAGGGAGCCGACACCCTCGCGGGGCACGGCCTCATCGCCCCCAACGACGCCGCCCTCGCCAAGGACCGGGCGGTCGAGCTCGAGACGCGCTACCGCGTCGAGCAACAGCGGCTCGAGCTGATGGCCTCGACCATCGATTCGCAGATCGCCGTGCAGCTGTCCCAGGTGCAGCGGCTCAAGGCTATCGCCCAGTTCCAGGAGACGCGCGTCCGCTCGCTGCAGGTGCGCGCCGGCGTGGCGGGCACCGTGACCGACCTGACACTGCAGTCGGGCCAATGGGTCACCGAGGGGACGATCCTCGCGAAAGTCGTCCAGCCGGGCAAACTCAAGGCGGTGCTGCAGATCCCCGAAACCATGGCGAAGGACGTGGCGATCGGGCAGCCTGCGTCCATCGATACCCGCAACGGCATCATCAAGGGGCACGTGAGCCGATCCGATGCGAACGCGACCAACGGTACGGTGACGGTGGACGTGTCGCTCGACGGAGCGCTGCCTGCCGGAGCGCGGCCCGATCTCTCCGTCGACGGCACGATCGAGGTCGACCGGCTCGAGAACGTGCTCTACACCGGCCGTCCGGCCTACGGCCAGCCGAACAGCACGATCGGGATGTTCAAGGTGGTCGAGGGCGGCCATTACGCGGTGCGCATCCAGGTGCGCGTCGGCCGCACGTCGGTGAATTCGATCGAAATCATCCAGGGATTGAACCAGGGTGATCGCGTGATTCTCTCGGATATGTCGCAGTATGACAACGTGGATCGAGTGAAGCTGAAGTGACTGCCTGAAACGTCAAAGCGTACTCGGTTTTCGGTCATCGGTTACCGCACCGCCACAACCGATTACCGACAACCGACAACGCCTTTCAAGGAGAACCAATGTCGGGTAACGGCGCACCAACTCTGATCCAGCTCCAGGGCATCAAGAAAGTCTTCTACACCGACGAAGTCGAGACGCACGCGCTGGCCGACGTGCACCTCGGCATCAAGCAGGGCGAGTACGTCGCCATCGCCGGGCCGTCGGGATGCGGCAAGACGACGCTGCTCTCGATCCTCGGCCTGCTCGATACGCCGACCGACGGCAGCTATCTGCTCGACAGCCAGCCGGTCGCGAACCTCTCCGCGGCTGACCGCGCCCGCGTCCGCAACCGGCAGATCGGGTTCATCTTCCAGGCCTTCAACCTGATCGGCGATCTCACCGTGTACGAGAACGTCGAGCTGCCGCTCACCTACCGCGGCCTCTCGGGCGCGGAGCGAAAGAAGCGCGTCACCGACGCGCTCGAGCGCGTCGGCATGTCGCATCGCATCAAGCACTATCCGGCGCAGCTCTCGGGGGGCCAGCAGCAGCGCGTCGCGGTGGCGCGCGCGGTCGCCGGCGATCCCGCGATCCTGCTCGCCGACGAGCCGACGGGGAACCTCGACTCGTCGAACGGCGAATCGGTGATGGAGCTGCTGCGCGAGCTGCATCGCGGCGGCGCCACGATCTGCATGGTGACGCACGATCCCCGCTACGCCGCGCACGCCGATCGCACCATCGAACTGTTCGACGGGCGGGTGGTCGAGGAGCACGCGGCGGGACAGGGCGCGAAGGCGTACCACTAGCCGATGGAGACGCTGCTCCAGGATCTGCGCTACGCCGCGCGCTCCCTCATGCGGAGCCCGGGGCTGACGATCGCCGCCGTGCTGACCCTCGGTCTCGGCATCGGGGCAGACAGCGCGATGTTCGGCATCGTGGACCGCCTCTTCTTCCGGCCGCCGGCTCACGTCGTGGATCCTGGCCGGGTCGTACGCATCAATGTCACGAAGACGCTGGCGCCCTTCGGCACCATTACGAACAGGCTCAGCGATTTCCCCCGCTTTCGCGAGCTGCAGGATCACGCCCGCATGCTGTCAACCGTCGCGGCCTACTCGGGGATGTGGTTCAGCCTGGGCCGTGGGCTGGACGCCCGGAATGTCAACGGGAAAGCGGTCAGTGCGTCGTTCTTCCCATTGATCGGTGTCCGCCCCGAGCGGGGGCGCTTCTTTACCGCTGATGAAGATCGCAAGGGCGGCGCGCACGTCGCCGTGCTGAGCCACGAGTTCTGGCACGCGCAGTACGCCGACGACCCGAACGTCATCGGCAAGCCGCTGCGCCTCAGCGCCGCCACCTACACCGTGATCGGCATCGCTCCCCGGGGGTTCACCGGGATTGGCCTGGACCAACCGGATCTCTGGGTTCCGATCAGCGTCGCCGGACCGGAAATGAGCTGGCCGATGGTGCTGGATTGCGATGGATGCGGCTGGCTTACCACCATCGCGCGACTTGCGCCTGGGGCGACTCCAGCACAGGCCGCGAGCGAGGCGACCGCGCTGTACCGGGCTCATGTGGACCGAGACGATCGGGAGGGGGCGAAGGTGGACTCTGCCGCCACCGTGTCGCTGGGCTCGGTGCACGAGGCGCTCGGACCCAACGCGGACGGCGCCGCGAAGCTCTCCATCTGGCTGATCGCCGTCTGCGGCGCCGTGCTGCTCATCGCCTGCGCCAATGTCGCGAACCTGCTGCTCGCCCGGGCGCTGCAGCGCCGCCGCGAGATCGCGGTGCGGGTGGCGCTGGGTGCCGGCCGCGGACGCCTCGTCCGTCAGCTCTACGCCGAGAGCGCGCTGCTCGCAGGATTGGGCCTCGGGGCCGCGCTGCTCGTCACCCTCTGGGCCGGGCCGCTGCTGCGTGCCGCCTTGCTCCCCGACGCCGCCCCCGGAAATCCGCTCGAGCTGCGCGTGTTCCTGTTCAGCGCGGCGCTGGCACTGGTGACCTCCCTGCTCGCGGGGCTCGCCCCGGCGCTCCATGCGGGGGTTCCCGACCTCTCCGGCGCGTTGAAATCGGGGAATCGCGAAGGCGGGGTAGTGCGCTCCATGACCCGGAGCGGGCTGCTCGTCGGGCAAGTCACCCTGACGTTCATTTTGCTCACTGGGGCGGGACTATTCATCACGAGCCTGCACCGCGTCCTCGGTTTGCGGCTCGGGTTCGACCCCGAGCACCTGATCGTCACCTCAGTGCGTCTCGACCCGCTGGGATACAAGCGAGCTGAGATCAACGCGACCTACGAGCGGCTGCGGGAGCGGGTGCTCCGGCTCCCGGGCGTCAGCGGCGCAAGCCTCTCTATCGGAACACCGTTCCAATGGACCTGGGCCACCGATCTGAAAGTCCCCGGGCGCGATTCGATCCCTCAGGTCCGGACGGGTGGTCCGTACGTATCCGCCGTGACGCCCGACTATTTCCGTACGATGGGCAGCGCGATCCGGCGCGGCCGTGCGTTCACCGATGCCGACAATGCCGGCGCGCAACATGTGGCCGTGGTCAACGAGACCATGGCGCGGCTCATCTGGCCCGGTGCGGATCCGCTCGGCCAGACCATGAGAGTCGGCAGCGACCCCGTCCCCTTCGAGGTCGTGGGTGTCGTGGAAGACGCGCGCGAGAATTCAGTGACCGACGCGCTCGTGGTCCAGTACTTTGTGCCGCTGGCCCAGTCGGACTCTGTGTTGCGCGGCGGCGTGACCTCGCTCATGATCCGGACGGCTGGTCCCGCCGCGGACCTCGTGGGCACGGTGCGGCGGGAGATCCAGGCCAGCTCTCCCGATCTCCCCTATCCCAACATCGACCCGATGCCGCAGCTGTTCGCCGATCAACTGCGGCCGTCGCGGCTCGGCTCCTCGCTGTTCACACTGTTCGGCGCGTTGGGTGTGCTGCTCGCGGCGATCGGCCTGTACGGCGTCCTCAGTTATGGCGTGTCGCAGCGGACACAGGAGCTCGGCATCCGCATTGCACTCGGTGCCGGGCGCCGCAGCGTGCTCGGCCTGGTGCTGGGCCAGGGCCTGCAGCTCACACTCGCGGCCGTTGCGCTGGGCGCGGTGGGCGCCCTCGCCCTGGGACGGGCGATCGCGTCGCTGTTGTACGGCGTGTCGCCGCACAACCCGCTGGTGCTCGTCGCCGTGGCAACGATTCTGACCGCCGTGGCCTTGCTCGCGAGCTATTTGCCCGCGCGCCGGGCAACTCGAGTCGATCCGATGGTGGCACTGAGATACGAGTGACGAGTGGTTAGTGGTGAGTGGTTCTGCGCTCGCCACCAGCCACCGGCCTCCAGGAGGTGCACGATGGACACGCTGCTCCAGGATCTCCGTTCCGCACTGCAAGCCGTCAGCGGCCACCCCGCCTTCACGGTCGCGGCCGCGATGTCGCTCGGCCTGAGCCTGCAAAACGGCCCTGCGCAACGCCTGCCTGCGCCGCGCGCCGACCGGCGCACCGTCCGTGCCGTGCACGTCGTCCCTCCGGCGCCGCACCGGGCGGTGTCGTGGATGGATTACATCGACTTTCGCCGCGGCTCAGGAGACGTGTTGCGCTGGATCGGGCCCAGCACGCTGGACGATCCGCCCGAGCATCCCGACCATCCCCACACCTGTGGAGCCGGTGCGTGATGGATGCGCTCGCGCGGGACCTGCGCCACGCGTTTCGGGTACTGCGCCGCGACCTCGGCGTCACGCTCGTGGCGCTGGTGTCGATCGCGCTCGCGATCGGGGCGAACGCGACGATCTTCACGTGGCTGGACGGCCTCGTGCTCCACCCGCTCCCGGCGGTTCCGGACGTCGATCGCATCGTCCAACTGCATACCCTCGGGCCGCAGGGTGCCGTGTGGAGCGTCTCCTACCCCGACCTGCAGGATTGGCGCGCGCAGGCCCACGCGTTCACGGGCATCGCCGGCTACGACATCATCCAGTCGAGCGTCCGCACGACGGGAGAGGGACAGGCGGAGCGCGCCTTCGGCCTGCTCGTCACGGCGAACTACTTCGACGTACTCGCGGTGCGCCCGCTGTTGGGGCGCGGATTCGTTGCGGCGGAAGACAGCGCCCCCGGCGCGCACGCCGTGGTGGTGTTGTCCTACGGATACTGGCGCCGCCGCTTCGGCGGCGATTCCGGCGTCGTCGGCCGGAGCGTGCTGTTCAACGGGCGGCCGTTCACGATCGTCGGCGTGGCGCCGCCACGCTTTGGCGGGAACTTCGCCGGCCTGGCGTTCGATTTCTGGGCGCCGCTCACGATGCAGGCCGTCCTCGCCGATCCTGGAGACCGGCTCGGCGCGCGGTGGAGTCAGTGGATCGATGCATTCGCCCGGCTCCGCCCGGGGGTCACGCTGGCCGACGCGCGGGGCGACATGCGCACCATCGAGGCGCGGTTGGCGACCACCTACCCCGAAGACCGCCAGCTCTCCGCCACCGCCGACGGATTCGGCTCGACCCCGCCCGTGGTCTGGTTCCGCCCGGCGTTCCTCGCCCTCCTCGGGATCACCGGCGTCGTTCTGCTGATCGCCTGCGCCAACGTCGCCAACCTGCTGCTCACCCGTGCGGCGGGCCGCGTGAAGGAGATCGGCATTCGCATCGCGCTGGGCGCGAACCGCAGCCGGGTGATCCGCGAGCTCTTGCTCGAGAGTCTGTTGCTCGCCGCAGGCGGCGGTGCCCTCGGGATCGCGATCGCGACCTGGAGCAAGGGGTTGTTCGCGGCGTTCATCCCCAGGTCGGCGCCGGTCCCGATTGCGCTCGACTTGACCGTGAATGCTCGCGTCTTGGCATTCGGCGCGGCGATCACGCTCGGGACGGTGCTGGCGTTCGGTCTCGTGCCCGCGCTGCGCGCGTCGCGCCCCGACCTCGTTCCCGCGCTGAAGGACGAGGCGGTGGGACGCGGCATCAGCCGTTCGCGGCTGCGCGGCGGGCTCGTGGTGACGCAGCTCGCGCTGTCGATGGTCGCGCTCGTGGCGGCGGGATTGTTCATTCGCAGCCTCAGGTTTGCGGACGAGATCGATCGCGGGTTCGCCGATCCAGCCCACGTGCTCGTCCTCGGCACCGACATGCAGCTCGCCGGATACACCACCCCCCGAGCGCTCGCGTTCTACGAGGACCTGCGGAGCCGCATCGCGGCGCTCCCCGGCGTGCGCTCGGCGGCGGTCGCCGCGAACATCCCGCTGGGATTCGGCGGCCACAACTCCGATGGGGCTTCGGTCGAGGGGTACACGCCGCAGCCGGGGGAGAACATGTCGATCCAGACCAATCGCGTGGGCACAGGCTACTTCCGTACCATGGGCACGCGGCTCGTCGCCGGCCGCGAGTTCGACGCCGCCGACCGCGCCGGCGGTCTCCCGGTGGTCGTGGTGAATCAGGCGTTCGTGGATCGCTACTGGCGGGGACTCGATCCGATCGGCCGGCACGTGGGTATCGGCGGCGCGACCAACACCGTGGTCGGTGTCGTCGCCACCGGCCGCTATCACAGCCTCGACGAGCCTCCGACACCGTTCGTCTTCTTCCCGATCTCGCAGATGTATGCCGGCGGCGTCGCGTTCGTGGTGCGCACGGCGGTTCCGGCGCTCGATCTCGTGGAGCCCGTGCGGCGGCAGTTCGCCGCCGTCGATCCGGCGGTGCCGTTCCTCGATCCGCAGACGCTCGAGGAGTTCACCGACGCCGCGGTGTTCGTGCAGCGCGCGGTGGCGTGGCTGCTCGCGGCGTTCGGCGGCGTCGCCCTGGTGCTCGCGGCGATGGGGATCTACGGCGTGATGTCGCACGGCGTGGCGCAACGCACCCGCGAAATGGGCATTCGCGGCGCGCTCGGGGCCGGCCGGCGCGAGATCACCGGGCTGATCCTCGGCCAGGGCGCCCGCATGACGGCGCTCGGCCTCGCGACGGGCGCCGCGGCGGCGCTGGGCGTCGCGCAACTGCTGCGCCATCTGCTGCTCGGCGTGCGGCCCACCGATCCCGTCACCCTGGCCTCGATCGCACTGCTGCTGGGGGCCGTCGCTCTCGCCGCGAGCTATCTCCCGGCCCGTCGCGCGGCGGCGGTCGATCCGGCCACGGCGCTACGCCATGAATAGCATGATCCAGCTCCGCAACCTCGACAAAGCCTACCCCCAGGGCGGCGGCAAAGTCTTCGTGCTGCGCCAGATCTCGCTCGATCTGCAGCAGGGCGAGTTCGTCACCATCATGGGCCCTTCGGGCGCCGGAAAATCGACGCTGCTCGCGATCCTCGGCATGCTGGACGGCGAGTGGACCGGCGAGTACACGCTGCACGAGCACGCTGTCCACAAGATGAAACCGAAGGATCGCGTGGCGCTGCACAAACAGTACGTCGGCTTCGTGTTCCAGCAGTACCACCTGCTCGACGACCTCACCGTCGCCGAGAACCTCGACATTCCCCTGTCCTACCGCGACATCAAGAAGGGCGAGCGCCAGGCGATCGTAGCCGACACGCTCGACCGCTTCGGCATGGTCGCGAA
>CAZXKN010000245.1:0-19630 GCA_964641815.1 uncultured Gemmatimonadaceae bacterium
CTCGCCGCCGATCCGATCTTCGATCCGCTGCACCGCAATGCGCGGTTCCTGCAGCTCGTCCGGACCATTGGACTGCGCATCCCGTCGGATTCCACTCGTTAACAGCCGCCGCACATGTTCGAGTTTGCGCTCCTGGCTACCTCCGGTCCGGCCCGCGCCGGCTCGCTGCAACTCCCCCACGGTACGGTTCACACACCCTGTTTCATGCCCGTCGGGACGCAGGGCACGGTCCGAGCCCTCTCGCCGCACGACCTGCGCGCGATCGGCGCCGAGATCGTGCTCGCCAACACCTACCATCTCCACGTCCGACCGGGCGAGGAGGTCGTCGCCGAGCTCGGCGGCCTGCACCGCTTCATGGGATGGGACCGCCCGCTGCTCACCGATTCGGGCGGGTTCCAGGTGTTCTCGCTCGCGGGATTCCGCCGCGTAGACGATGAGGGCGTCGAATTCCAGAGTCACGTCGATGGCGCCCGGCGCCGCCTCACCCCGGAACGCGCCACTGAAATCCAATGGACCCTCGGCGCCGACATCGCCATGGCGTTCGATCACGTCATCCCCGGCGGGGCGGATGAAGCGACCGCACGCGACGCCATGGAGCGGACGTCGCGGTGGCTGGAACGGTGCGCCCGCCGGCATCGCGAGCTGGCGGACGGGCTCCAGACGCTGTGGCCCATCATTCAAGGCGGGACGTTTCAGACGCTCCGCCAGGAAGCGCTGCAGCGCATCCTCGACATCGGCGCCTGGACCGGCATCGCGATCGGCGGACTCTCCGTTGGCGAACCGAAGGCTTCGATGTATCGGACGCTGGAGGAGCTGGAGCCACGGCTGCCCGCGGCCCTGCCCCGTTATCTTATGGGGGTGGGATTTCCCGAAGACCTCGTGGCCGCCGTCCTGCGCGGCGTCGACTTGTTCGATTGCGTCGCCCCGACGCGGATGGGACGCAACGGCACGGCATTCACCCCGGACGGCGTGGTGAATATCCGCAACGCGAAGCACCGCACCGATGCCGCACCGCTCGACCCGAGCTGCGACTGTGAGACCTGCACCACCTATTCGCGCGGCTACCTGCGCCACCTGTTCGCAGCCGAGGAGCTGCTGGGCCTGCGCCTCCTGTCGCTGCACAACGTCCGCTATCTGATCCGCCTGGCCGGCGAGATGCGCCGGGCCATCGCCGCGGGCGATTTCGCCGCGTGGGCCGACGCGTGGCGCCACCGTTACCTCCAACCGGAACCCGCATGACCCTCCCTCTGCTCGCCATCTTCACGCCCGCCGGCCAACAAGGGTCGGGGATGACCGTGCTCCTGCTGCAGGTCGGCGCGATCTTCGCGATCTTCTACTTCTTTATCATCCGCCCGCAGCGCCGCCAGCGGGATGAGCACGACAAGCTGCTCGCGTCGCTGCAGAAGGGCGACCAGATTGTCACGTCGGGCGGGATCGTCGGCGAAGTCGTGTTCCTGAAGGACACCCAAGTGACCATCCGCAGCGGCGAAGCGAAGCTCGTGATCCTGCGCAGCAACATCGCGTCGATCACCAACCGCGAAGCCGCTCCGGAGCCTGCCCCCACCAAGCCCGCGTGAGCCTGCGCAGACTCCACCTCCTCGGCTCTCCCGTCCTGCGGCAGCGCGCCGATCCCGTCTCCGGCGTGGAGGACGCGGTGCGGCAGCTGATCGACGACCTGTTCGACACGATGTACGCCGCCAAAGGGGTCGGACTCGCCGCCAACCAGGTGGGGATCGCGCAGCGCGTCGCCGTCGTCGATACCGGAGGCGACACACCAGAGCCGCTCGTCCTCGTGAACCCGACGATCGTGCAGCGCGGGGACGAGACGGAGACCTCGGAAGAAGGGTGTCTGTCGATCCCTGAAATCTTCGGCGACGTGGAGCGGCCGCTCTCGATCATCGTCGAAGCCACCGACCGCGCGGGCACCCGGTTCCGGCTCGAGACGTCCGGCTACCAGGCGCGAGCGATTCAGCACGAGATCGATCATCTCGACGGCGTGCTTTTCATCGACCACCTGTCGGCGGTGAAACGCGGCCTGCTCCTCTCCAAGTGGAAACGGCTGCGCAAGGGAGAAACCGGCTACACCAAGGAGGTGACGCCGGAGCCGGCGGGCGAGCTCTAGTGGACGTCGTCTTCTTCGGCAGCCCCGACTTCGCCGTGCCGTCGCTGCGCGCGCTGGTGGGCGAGGGCTTCAATGTCCGCGCCGTCGTGACCCAACCCGACCGGCCCACCGGACGTTCCCGTTCCACCGCCGCACCAACTCCCGTGAAAGCCGCCGCGGCAGCCGAAGGCCTCGACGTGCTGCAGCCCGAGAAGCCCACGGATGCGGCGTTTCTGCAACGCCTCCGGGACCTCGCCCCCGACGTCGGGGTCGTCGTCGGCTATGGGCACATCCTCAGAACGGAGCTGCTCACCCTGCCGCACCGCGGCATGGTGAACGTGCACCCGTCCCTCCTCCCGGCGCTGCGAGGCGCGGCCCCGATCGAATGGACGATTCTCCAGGGGATCGAGAACACCGGCGTCACCATCATGCAGCTGGATGAAGGAATGGACTCGGGCCCGATCCTGCACCAGCTCCCCCACCGTGTCGCTCCGGGCACCACCGCCGGGGAGCTGGGCGAGCACCTCGCGGAGATGGGCGCGCAGGCGCTGATCGAGGCGCTGGCGTTGTGGGAACAGGACGGCTTGAAACTGGTTCCGCAGAACGCGGCGCATGCGACCTACGCGCCCAAGCTGACGCGCGAGATCGCGCACCTCGACTGGACGAAGCCGGCCGACGTCGTGGCACGCCAGACCCTGGCGCTCGACCCCAAGCCGGGCGCCTGGACCACCCACGAGGGCAAAGAAGTGAAGCTGTTCGTCGGGCGCGCCCTGCCGGGCAGCGGTACGCCCGGAGCGGTGACGGAGGCAGCGGCACGGCTGGTCATCGCCGCGGGGGAGGGCCTGGTGGAGATCGCGGAGGTCCAACCCGCCGGCAAGGAGCGCATGCCGGCGGGCGACTGGGTGCGTGGCCGCGGCACGGCGGTGGGGCGGCGCTTCACGTGAGGCGGGCGCTCCCGCGCCTGCACGCGATCACCGACGAGCGCATCGCGCGCCGAGCCGATCTCGCGGAAATCGTTGCAGCGTTAACAGACGTCCCCCTGGCCGCTCACGCCCGGGGGCATCTGTTAACGGGCCGCGAGCATTATGAACTGGCCGTCCGCCTATCAGCGACCGCTAGGAAGTCCTTTAGAGCCCGACCGCGACCGTCAGGAAGTCCTTTAGGGCCCGTCCGGCTTTTTGTTAACGACCGCCTCGACATCGCACTCGCCGCCGGAGCGGAAGGCGTCCAGCTCTCTCGTTCGGGTCTCTTGCCGGTGGACGCGCGCCGCCTCGCCCCCGATTGGTGGATCGGCTGCTCGGTCCACTCCCCTGACGAGGCACGCGCCGCGAGGGATTGGGGAGCCGACTATCTTCTAGTGGGACCGGTGTACCACACCACCACGCATCCCACGGCGAGCCCGCTCGGGCTCGAGGCCCTGGGCGCGATCGTGCGGCTCGGTCTCCCCGTCATCGCGATTGGTGGAGTGACCCCGGAGCGGGCGCGCGAGCTGGCCGGCGCGGGAGCCTACGGCGTGGCGGCGATCCGGGCAATCTGGGATGCGGCCGATCCTCGAGGCGCGGCGCGCGACTTGTTGGAGGCAGTCGGATGATCGAAGTCGTCGTGAACGGAGAACGACGCACGGTTCCGGTCGACGCCACGCTGCTCGACCTGCTGGGCGTGCTGCACCTCGATCCGCGCGTGGTCGTCGTCGAGCACAACCGGCAGATCGTGCGCCGCACGGAGCTCGAGCGGGCGCGCCTGGCACCCGGCGACGCGATCGAGCTGGTGCACTTCGTCGGGGGCGGGTGACATGACGGTCGCAGCCGATCTCGCGCGCGACGTCCCGTTCACCATTGGCGGACACGCGTTTCAGTCGCGGCTGTTCGTGGGAACGGGGAAATACCGGTCCAACGACGATATGGTGCGCGCGATCGACGCGAGCGGCGCCGAGGTGGTCACCGTCGCGGTGCGCCGCGTGCCGCTCGATCGCAGCCGCGATGACGGCATCCTCCACCATCTCGATCCCAAGCGCTTCTTCCTGCTCGCCAACACCGCGGGGTGTTACACGGCGGAGGACGCGATCCGCTACGCCCGCCTGGCGCGCGAAGCGGGATTCAACGACTTCGTGAAACTCGAGGTCATCGGCGACGAGGAGACGCTGCTCCCCGACGTAGCCGGGCTGCTCGAGGCGACGCGCGTGCTGGTGCGCGACGGGTTCAAGGTGCTCGCGTATACCAATGAAGACCTGGTGACCGCCCTGCGCCTCCAGGAGGCGGGAGCGGCGGCGATCATGCCGCTCGCCTCGCCGATCGGCAGCGGACTCGGGCTCCTGAATCCGTTCAGTGTGCGCACCATCAAGAGCCGGCTCACCGTGCCCGTCGTCGTGGACGCCGGCGTCGGTACCGCCTCCGATGCCTGCCTCACCATGGAGCAGGGCGTCGACGGCATTCTCATGAACACCGCCCTCGCCGCCGCGCGCGATCCCGTCGCGATGGCGCACGCGATGCGGCTCGCCGTCGCAGCGGGACGCGCGGCGTTTCTCGCCGGGCGCATGCCGCGTCGCGAGGTCGCCGTGCCGTCCTCCCCGCTCGAGGGGATGCTGGATTAGGGGCGCGACCGCCGCGCGCCGCGCGGCTCTCGACATCCTGCGCGCCGTGAGCGGCGGAGCGCCGTTCGCCGACGCCCGCGACCAGGCGATCGGGGATCTGTCGGAGCGTGACCGCCGCCTCGCGTTCGAGCTCTCCGCCGGCGTGCTGCGCAGCCGCCGCGCTCTCGACGACACCCTCGATCTGCGGCACGCCGATCCGCGCCTGCATGACATCCTGCGCCTCGGCGTCTACCAGCTGCACCGCCTCACCCGCGTCCCCGCGCACGCCGCCGTCTCGACGAGCGTCGAGCTGGCGCGCGAAACGGCGGGAGAGCGGGCGGCGCGCTACGTCAATCAGGCGCTGCGCCGCCTGGCCCAGCCGGGGACCGGAGCGGCCGCCGGCGTGGCGTCGCACCCGCCGTGGCTCGTCGAGCGGTGGGAGCGGCAGTTCGGCGCCGCGGAAGCGACGCGGCTGATCGCCTGGAACGATCGCAAACCGCCGCTCGTGCTGCAGCCGGTTCGCTGGGACACCGAGCGCCTGCGCAGGGCACTGCAGGACGCGGGTTTCGAGGTCGCTGACGCTCCGTTCGGCGCCGGGCTCACCATAACGCGAAGCGCGCACACCTCCCACTCGCGCCCCACACAGCTGCCTGGTTTTGCGGAGGGTGGTTTCATCGTTCAGGACCCCGCCCAGGCCCTGGTCGCCCGCTTTGCAGCGATCCCGCGGGGCGCGCGCGTGTACGATGCCTGCGCGGCGCCGGGCGGGAAAGCGGTCGCCCTCGCGGCCCGGGGGGCATGCGTGACGGCCGGAGACGCGCGGGCGCCACGGATCGGGCGGCTCGTGGAAACGCTCGTGCGCACCGGAGTGGCGATCCCCATCGTGGCTGCCGATCTTCTGTGCGCCCCGTTCCGGCCGGGACTGTGGGACGCCGTGCTGCTCGACGCCCCCTGCTCGGCGACGGGGACGATGGCGCGGCATCCCGATGCTCGCTGGCGGCTGCGGCCCGACGCCATCGACCGTATCGCCCAGCGGCAAACCGCGCTGCTCGACGCCGCCAGTCGGCTGGTGCGTACGGGCGGCACACTCGTGTATGCGACCTGCTCGCTCGAGCGGGAGGAGAATACGGATCAGGTGGAAGCGTTCCTCCAGGGTCACCCTGATTTTCGCCGCGCGTCGGCGGCGGACGCGGTTCCGGCCGAGCTCGTGACCGCGGACGGCGACCTCCAGACCCTGCCGCAGCGTCACGCGATCGACGGCGTGTACGCGGCGCGCCTCGTGCGGAGCGCGTCATGAAGTTCCGGCGTCACATGCCGCCGCTGCATCAATTGCGGCTGCCCCCGCTCCGGCTTCCGGGGATCCCCGAAATCGAGCGCGAGGATGCGATCCGTTGGGGGTTCTGGCTCGTTGTGGCACTGGGCATCGGCTATCTGATCGCCGCGATTTTCGTCTTCCCCGCTCCGCTGTTTCCGCACCACCAGGAGGTGCCCCGGGTGCTGGGGATGACGATCGCCGACGCGCGCAAGGCCGTCACGACGGCGCACTTCGTCCCGTCCGACGCCGGCAGCGAGCCGCACCCGTTCGCTCCGGTCGGCACCGTGATCTGGCAGGATCCGCCGCCTGGCGTCGAGGCTCCGTCAGATATGCACGTGGCCCTGACCGTGAGCGCCGGACCGCCGCGCGTGCCGGTCCCCGATGTGACCGGGCTGGACGCGGGGCTCGCGACGCGGCTGATCACCGCGGCGGGACTCACCGTGAGCAAGGTCGAATCGGTGCAGGCCGCGTTTCCGACGGGGCTCACGATGGTCACGCGACCCGCCGCCGCAACGGTGCTCGCCCCGCGCAGCGGCGTGGGTCTCGTGATCAGCCGCGGCGCTCCGACGATCACCGTTCCCGATCTGATCGGGCTCTCGGTCGGGGACGCCAAAACGAAGCTGGAAACGCTCGGTCTCGAGCTGGGAGGAGTGACGCGCAAGCGGACCACGGAGTCGACACCCGGGACGATCATCGCCCAGCGTCCGGCCGCCGGCACGCTGGCCGCGCCCGGGACCGACGTCGACGTCATCTCGGCACGGTTGCCGCAATGAGCGGCGCGGTGCGGATCGCGCCGAGCGTGCTCTCCGTCGATCTTGCGCGGCTGGCGGAGCAGGTGCGTGTGGTGCTCGACGCCGGCGCGGACTGGCTGCACGTCGACGTGATGGACGGCCGCTACGTCCCCAACCTCACGTTCGGTGCCAACATGGTCGCGACGCTGCGCGCGTTGACCGACCGGCCGATCGATGTGCATCTGATGGTGGTCGAGCCGGAGCGTTACCTCGAGCCGATGGCCGAGGCGGGCGCGTCGGGGTTGACGTTTCATCCCGATGCGACGGTGCACGTGCAGCGCCTGCTGGCCGCGGTGCGGCAGCGGGGGCTGCGCGCCGGACTGGCCCTGAACCCGGGTGCGCCCCTGGCGCTGATGGAGGAGGTCATCGCAGACTTGGACGTGGTGCTCATCATGTCGGTCAACCCGGGATTCGGCGCGCAGCATTACATCCCCGCGTCCACGGACAAAATCCGCCGGGCGCGCAACGCGCTCGATCGGGCCCGGTCGCCCGCCTATCTCGAGGTGGATGGCGGCATCGGCCCCGACACGATCGCGGTCGCGCATGCCGCCGGAGCGGACACGTTCGTCGTGGGGAACGCCGTGTTCGCGAGCCCCGATCCGGGGGCGATGGTGCGCGAGCTGCGGCAGCGCTGCGCGGTGAGCGTGTGATGCAACGGCGCCGCCTCACCCTGTTCGTCGGCCTGGCGATGGCCGCCGTGCTCGTCGGCGCCCTCGTGATCCGGATTCTGCCCCAGATCCAGCTGATCGGGGTGGGTTCCACTGCCCCTGACTTCCACGCCATCGATCTGCGCACCGGCAAGCCCGCAAGTCTCGACGACTATCGCGGCAAAGTGCTGCTGCTCAACATCTGGGCGACCTACTGCCTGCCGTGCCGCGTCGAGATGCCGGCGATCGAGCGGCTGTCGCACCGCATGGCCGGCACCGACTTCTACGTCCTGGCCGTGAGCGTCGACGTCGTCGATTCGACCGAGGTCAACGCCTTCGTCAAGCAGCTCGGCCTGACGTTCGACGTGCTCCATGACCGTCAGGGCGTGATCGAGCAGCAGTATCAGACGACGGGGGTGCCCGAGAGCTTCGTCATCGACCGGCACGGCGTGATCGTGAAGAAGGTCATCGGGGCGTCGGAATGGGACGGCCCGGTGAACGAGGTCCTGATCCGGCGGTTGCTCGATGAGCACTGAGCCGCGGCGAGGCCTGTTTCGCAACTGGCCGCTGAAGATCGCCGCGGTGCTCCTGTCCCTCATCCTGTACGTCGCCGTCGCCGCCCAGGAGCAGGTCACCCAGGAGCAGCCGATGCAGCTCCAGGTGCGCGTGCCGCCCGGCCGCACGCTGCTCGGCGCGCCCGAGTCGCTCACCGTCGTGCTGCGCGGCAAGATCGCAGAGCTCTTACGGGCGCGGCTGTTCCACCAGGTGCTGGTCCTGCAGGTGCCGGAGACGCTCAGTACCTCCACGTGGACCACGGCGCTGCAACCCTCGAGCGTCGAGATTCCCAAGGGCACCGACGTGCAGGTCGCCGAGATCAAACCCGGAACCGTCACCGTGCAGCTCGACTCCGTCGCGTTCAAGGATGTACCGGTGGTCGCGCGCGTCAGCGTGCGCCCCGATTCAGGCCAGTCGCTCGAGGGCGGACTCCAGATCATGCCGAGCGTAGTGCGCATCGTCGGCCCGCGCAGACTGCTCGCCGCCATTGAATCGGTGGCGACGATTCCCACGGCGCTCGACGCCGTGCGCGGCGGCTTCAGCCGCACCGTGGCGCTCGACACGGTGCCGCTCGGACTCGTGCGACTCGCTCCCAAGGAAGTGCGCATCTCGGGGGCCACGCTCTCCGTGTTCGAGCGCGTCTTCAACCTGCTGCCCATCGAGAGCGGCGCGGGGCCGCTCACCGGCTACGAGCTGCGCCCACCGCGCGCCAACGTCGTGGTGCGCGGGGCGGAGGCGCTCGTCGCCGCACTCACCAAGGACAGCCTCAAGGTGATCATCCACCTCGGCGGTCCCGTGTCCGACAGCGCGACGGTGCACCTGATGGTGCTGGCGCCCCGGGGCGTCACCGCCCGCGCGATCCCTGAATCGGTGCTGGTGGTGCGGAAGCGCGGCCGTGGCTGACGTCCTCCTGGGGATCGAAACATCGTGTGACGAGACGTCGGCCGCCGTGCTGGTGGGCGGCGCAACGCGAGCGCCCGAGCTCGCGAGCCTCGTCATCCTCTCGCAGGACATCCACCAGGTGTTCGGCGGCGTCGTCCCCGAGCTGGCGAGCCGCGCCCACCTCGCGGCGCTGCCGGCGGTGGTCGATCGGGCGCGCGCCGAAGCGGGTCTCGCATGGAGCGCCATCGACGCCGTCGCCGTGACGGCGGGGCCCGGACTCGTCGGGGCGCTGCTCGTCGGCGTCGTCTACGGCAAGGCGCTCGCCTATGCCCGCGACCGCGCCCTCATCGGGGTCAATCACCTCGAGGGGCATCTGTTCGCCCCCGCGATCGAGGACCCCGAGCTCGCTCCGCCGTTCGTGGCGCTGCTCGTGTCGGGTGGCCACACGATGCTGCTCGACGTGCCGGCGTGGGGACGCTACCGGCTGATGGGGGCCACGCGCGATGACGCCGCAGGCGAGGCGTTCGACAAGGTGGCGACGCTGCTGGGCCTCGGCTATCCCGGCGGTCCAGCCATCGAACGTCTCGCCGCAACCGGAAATCCCGACCGGTTCTCGTTTCCCCGGCCGATGATCGACCAGGGCTTCGAGTTCTCGTTCTCCGGCCTCAAGACCGCGCTGCTGCACGCCGTACGCGGGTCGCGGGACCTGGCGCGCGATCGCGCCGACCTGGCACGCGGCTTTCAGGACGCGGTCCTCGACGTGCTGGTGGCGAAGCTCGATCGTGCGGTGCGCCAAACCGGATATCGGACCGCCGTGCTGGGCGGCGGCGTCGCCTGCAGCCGCGCCCTCGCCGCCCGCGCCGCGCAGGCGCTCACGCCGCATGCCCGCGTCGCCGTCGCAAGCCCGCGCCTCAACGCCGACAACGCCGCGATGATCGCCCGGGCGGGGTGGTGGCGGCTCGCCCGCGGTGAGCGCAGCGACTGGATGCTGGACGCCCGGGCGAATCTCCCGCTCGAGGGCCTCGAGCCGTTTACTCCCCTCCACCCCGCTCCCCACACGCCATGACCGTTTACCCGCTGGTCCTGCATATCGGCAGTCTCTCGGTCACCGGCTTCGGCCTGATGATGATGCTGGCATTCATCATGTCGGGATGGGCCATCCAGCTCGAGCTGCGGCGTCGCGGCCTCGACGAGGAATACGCGGCCGACATCGTCATCGCGGCGGTGCTGGGGGGACTCGCGGGAGCGAAGATCTGGTACTGGATCCTGACCGGCGGATCGCTGTTCAGCCGCGGCGGGTTCGTCTGGTACGGCGGATTCCTCGGCGGGGTGGCGGGGGTCATCTTCAACACCTGGCGACGCAGGGTGCCGATCGCGTTCACCGCCGATCTCGTCGCCCCGGCCCTGACGCTGGGCTACGCCATCGGGCGCGTCGGCTGCTTCGTGGTCGGGGACGATTACGGCCGCCCGAGCTCCCTGCCGTGGGCGGTGCGATTCCCCGAAGGCCTGCCGGCGACCACCGTCAACAATCTGCAGGCGTTCCACGTCGCCTTCCCCGCCGGTACGAACCCGGCCGATGTCGTCGCCGTACATCCCACGCAAGTTTACGAGACGACCCTGATGCTGCTCGCCACCGCCTGGTTGTGGAAGCACCGTGACCACCGCCACGCCACCGGGTGGCTGTTCGCCTGCTACCTCGTCATCGCCGGGGTGGAACGGTTCGCGATTGAATTCCTGCGGGCCAAGGACGATCGCTTCCTCAATGGCTTCACGGTCGCGCAGGCGACGAGCGTCGGATTGATCGCGATAGGGGTGTACCTGCTGATCAGACTGAAAGCGCCTTCAGCTGTCAGCTCTCAGCCGTCAGCGTTGATCAAGAAGGCGGCGCCTCAAGCTGACGGCTGAGAGCTGACAGCTGACGGCCGAAATCGCAGCACTAGCCACGCTACCAGGGCCAAAAGGACCAGCAACCCCTGCAGCGCCAGCGACTGCACAGTCGGATAAATGCCAAGGAATGGCACGCGCAGCCATTCGAGCGCCGGAATTACGGTCGTCCCGATGACTCTTCCCTCCTGCAGCTCGGCGATCCCTTTCCCGGCGAACACGAAGGCCATGTAGTACAGCAGGACTCCCGTGACGGCGAAGAACAGTTTCATCGGGATGCGCATCCCGAGCCGCATGATCGCGACGTACAGCACCACCAGGGCCGCCGCGCCGAGGACCACGCCGAGCACCACGGGGCCGGCATCACCGCTGCCACCCGAGACGAGCAGTGCCTTGTAGAAGAGGATCGTCTCCACCCCTTCGCGATACACCGCGAGGAACGCGACTGATGCGAGCGCCAGCGCAGAACCGGAAGAGAGCGCCGCGTGGACGCGCTGCTTCAAGAAGGCGGTCCACTTGTCGGCTTCGACTTTGGAGAGCAGCCAGTAGCTGACGAAGAACAACACGGCGACCGCCACGAGCATCGTGACGCCTTCGAGGGCATCGCGCTGCCCGGGGGTGGTCTGGATCAGGAGCTCGAACAGAATCGCCGTGACGACGCTCGCCGCCACTCCGGCCCACGCACCCCAGGCAACCTCTCCACGCCGCTCCGCTGCACCCGCCTTGGAGAGGAAGGTCATCAACGCGGCGATGATGAGGATCGCCTCGAACCCTTCGCGCACGAGCAGCAGGAACGACTGCACGAACAGGTTGGCCGTCGAGCTCTTGTCCGTGACCGCGCGCTCGGCGTTCTCGAGATCGCCGAGCAGCTGGCGGTGCAGCGCTGCGACGTCGCCGCTGCCGGCCCGCTCGCGCAGCTCCCGGAATTCATCTTCCAGCCGTGTCGCGAGCGCCGGTTGCCGCGCCCGCACCGCGCCCTCCACTCCCTCGAACGTCATGTACGCGTCGAACGCCACATCCGCCGACCGGGACGCGACCGCGGAATCGAGCTGCCGCCGCACCGCGGCGAAGACCGCCGCTTCCCGCACGCCACCGTACTGCAGCGTCTGCACGTACGCGGCCACCGCCCAGCGATCGCTATCGGCCAGCGTCCGCTCGAACGCCGGCATCGTCGTCCCGGCGACGCCGAGCAGCAGCTGGCGGTAGAGATCGACGCGCGACTTGGCGCCCATGACGACCGGGTCGGTGAGGTTGGCTGGAGGCGGAACGACGCCCCGGGCGGCGGGACCATCGCCGCGGCCCGACTCGCCGTGGCAGCTGGCACAGGCGGTCCGGAACACCGCCGCCCCCCGGGCCAGCGCGGACCCGTCCCCTTGCGGCGCCACCGGCTCGATCTCGGCCCCCAGATCCTGGGCGAGCCGCCGCCCCAGGGCCTGCGCGACCGGTACGATCTCTGCCGGGGCCGCAGCGCGGTCGAACAGCGTCCGCATCTCCTGCAGCGCGCTGTCGCTGTGACGACGCGCGACGGCGGGGAGTCCGGGCAGCGCAGCGCGAGCCTGATCGATGAACAGCCGGGCTTCTTTCACCTCTTCGCTGTCGGTGACGACCCCACCCGCCGGCGGGACGCCGAGGGCGTACTCTTTGACGGCGAGCGCGGCGGCGGCGGACACTCGCCGCGCGACGGTGATCGAATCACCTGATTGCGCCTGGAGCGAAGCCACGAGGCTGGTGACGAAGGCGAAGCTGCGGAATACGTTACGGTAGATGAGAATCGTTCTCAAAAAGGGTGATTCGAATTATAACCTCGCTACGACTGGAGCAACGCGATCGCGATCGCCGCTTCGTGCGTGTGCGACAGCGAGACCATCACCTGCCGCACACCGAGCTGCGTCGCCACCTGCTGGGCGAGCCCGGTCAGCACCACTTCCGGACGGCCGTTCTCGTCGCGCACCACTTCGATGTCACGCCAACCCACGCCGCGCGCTGCGGGTGTGCTCTGCAGGGCCTTGTAGACCGCTTCCTTCGTGGCCAACCGGACGGCGACGCTCTCGGACGGATCCAGTTTGGAAAGACAGTATCGCGCTTCTCCGGGTGTCAGCAGGCGCTCGAACACGTGCGTCCCCTTCTCGCCGAGCATGCGACGCACCCGCGCCACCTCCACCAGGTCGATCCCCACGCCGATCGTGCTCATCGCGTCACGAAGAGCCGCCGCCGCAGCACGCGCCCGTCGAGCTGCAGCACCACGACGTAAGCCCCGTTGGGAACGTGTCGCGAGCCGGCGGTCAGATCCCACGCGTACTCGGTCGATCCCGGCGTCAGCACCGCCGAAACGAGCCGGTCGCCGCCGAACGTATACACCCCGATCATCGGCGACCCCGTTCCGACGGGCCAGGAGAAGGTGACCTGCGATCCGTGCACCGGGTTCTCCGAGACCTCGAGCGCCGCCACCGGCGGGAGCGCGGCGAATGCGGCGGTCGAATCGCTCGCGAAGCCGACCGCGTCCAGCCACCACGTGAAGCCGGCGGAGACGAACCGTACCCGCGCGGCGCGGGTTCCGTCGAGCATGGGGAGATCGACCCGCACGGGATACCAGGCCGGTCCGTCGCCCTGCACAAGGGCGACCGTCGACCAGGTCGTGCCGCTGTCACCCGAAACCTGCACCAGCCCATGTTGCTCCGGCGTGAACGTCGACCCGCTGTGTTTGGTCCAGAACTGCAGCCACACGCGCGAGCAGCCGGTGAGATTCACGACGGGCGACAGGAGGGTGTCGTCGGTCGCGGTCGTCCACGCGTAGGTGCCGACGAGCGCATCGCCCGTGCGGGTCCACCCCGTCCAGCCGAAGTCCGCATCCTCCGCTCCCGCGACCGTGATCAGCTCACCCTCGAGTCCCGTCCCCTCCACGCGAATCGCGCGCGCCCGGTCGATGCTGACATCGGAGCGCCACCACGTCCGCACGGTGCCGCGCGACAGCGAATCGGTCTGCAGCGAACGCTGCAGAATTCCCCCGCTCGGGCCCCGGACGCTGAGCGAGAACGGGATCGGTCCCGCGGACGGCAGATTCACCCACACCTCGGGCCAGATCGATTCGACGCGCGGCGCCGTCGGCAGTGCACCGGTCGGTCCCTGCGCCAGCGCCGGACTTCCCGCAGCGGCGATCAGCGCGAGGGCAAAGGGGAGATTGTCGTGAAACACGCGATTCACCAGCGCGGAGTCGTCGGGAAAGACGAAGCCGTAATAGAAACTCGAGTCCGGCGTACAGCAGCCGCTCGTCAGCTCGGTCGTGAACGCGATGGTCTGGTGCGCCCGGTACGCCCAATCCGTGTACTCGCCGTTGGTGGGATACAGATTCCAGCCCGGCCCGGGATGATAGAAGGCGTGGAAGGTACCCGGCACGCTGTCGCGCACCGCGGGCAGGAGATCCGTCCCGCCCAGCGCCCGATAGATCGGCAGATCGGGTGCCAGGGCGCCGTCGCGAAATCCGTAGGGAAACAGCACGAGCCCGCTGTAGGTGTGGTACGACACCGACACGACGGGCGGGTGCGCCGCGTGAAACGCGATGATCGCCTTGGTCTCGGGCTCCGAGGCGGGCCCGGGGCCGCGATACGTCTCGTTCCCGGTGGCCCCGCTCGAACCGCTATTGTCGTAGCCCCAGAATTCCGGATAATTGCGGTTCAGGTCGACCCCGGACGTGCCGTCACCGTTGTCGCGCCGGTTCTTCCTCCAGAAACGGTCGTTGGTAAAGGTGTACTGGTAGCCGTCGGGATTCTCGACCGGGATCACCCACACGTCGCGGCCGGCCAAGAGGCCCGGCGGCGCCGAATCGGCGAGCCAGCGGATCAGCCGCATCGCCATCTCGGTCGACACCCACTCACGCGCGTGATGCGTCCCCATGAACAACACGTTGGGCCGGTTCGGCGCGTCCGCCGCGGCGCCGATCTTCACCGCCAGAATCGGCCGCCCCTGGATCGACGCGCCGATCGAGTCCACGTGAATCACGGTGTCCGCCGCTGCCCACGCCGCGAGGGTGGCGCGAATACCGGTGATCGGCTTGTCGAAGGAGCGATAGACCGTAAAGCTGTCGCCCGCGGCTCCCAGCGGCGCTCCCGGCACCGGCGCCACAGCGAGACCGGCGCCGGCGAGCAGGCGCTCGGTGGCAGGAGAGGCCACGACCATCGCCTCGAGTCCTCGGGCGGTGCGGCGTGCCCCGGCGACTTCGAAGCCGAGTCGCGCGAGCGAGTCCAGGCCTTTGGGACCGGACACGTGCACCACGACGGGGCGCAGCTGTGCGGACAGCGGCAGCGCCGTCAGCAGCGCGAGGGCTAGAAGCCCAAGAGCGCCGCGAGCCATTCCGGGGCCGGGAGGTATCCGCCCAGCACGAGACCGAGCCAGACGGCAATGGCCGCGAGCGGCGTCCAGATCACGAAGACGGGGACGAGGGACGGTCGCCACGACTTCACGGCGGCCACCTCTCCCGTCCAGCGGGCCCGCTCCTGCTCGACCTGGCCTTCGAGGATGAGCCACGCCGCCTCGAGGCGGCGCGCCGCGGCCTCCTGCGCCGCGCGCCAGGCGTGCTGCGCGGCGGCGTCCCCGGGCCAGCTCCGCGCCAGCGTCTCGGTCGCGCTCGCGACCTGATCGAGCACTTCGTCGAGTGTGTCGCCTCCCGACGCCAGCCGCGCCGCGATGGCGCGCCGCTCGACCGGGGAGACGGTGAGCTGGCGTTGCCGGCGCCGCGGCATCCGGACCCGCTTCGCCTCGGTCTCGATCGTCTGGTCGAGCACCGTCACGATCCGGTCGGCCGCGCGGCGCACCGCTTCTTCCCAGGCGCGGGTCCACGCCTCGCGGTCCAGCGCCACGAGCGCGCGTGCCCCACCCTTCGCTCCGTTGGAGGCGTCGCGCCGCGCCGTGCCGGCGCACTCCATCACGCTGGTCGCCAGTGCCTCGCGCACGTCATCCAGCGGCACCCACAGCTCGCTGACGCGCCGCGGCACGATGAGGCGCCCGAGACTGGGGCCGAGCTCGGGAACGTCGAAACTCACAGCGACAGACGCGCCGGCCGGCCGGTGCGGCGGCGGTAGGCGCGTGTGAAATACGGAAGTGACTCCGAGCGAAAGCGTTCGCGCTCGAGGCCCGTAGCCGCGATGGCCCGCTCGATGGCCGGCGGCGGGCCTTCGACTTCCAGCAGCGTGTCCATTCGTGGATACCGTTCCAGGCGCAGCATGACGTGCCCCAAACGATACACCTCGACGCGCCGGTCGATCACCATCGTCACGCGATACCCGAGGCGCAAGAACACGGAGTGCAGTGCCTGGGGATCGGGGATCTCGAGCTCCAGCTCGAGACGGTGGCGGTAGCGCCCGCCGGACCGTGCGCTCGCCGCGCCCTTCCAGGTGAGCACGGCGTGCGGGCGCGCGCGCCCCGCCGGCCGGTAGGTTCGCAGTCGCAGCACCGCGTCCTCGCGGGTGAGCGAGCGCCCCTGGTCGTAGCGCCGATCCGTCATGCGACCGCGGAACTCCAGCGTGGCGCCGGCGCGCCGCAGCCGGCGGCGCAGCTCGGCGGCGTTCGTGATGCGCGCTTTGACCTCCAGCTCGCCCCTGGGGCGCGTCACGACAACAGCGCCTCGAGCACGCGGGCGGTGTCCGACAGATCGGAGAACACGTGCGTCGCTCCCGCGGCATTGAGCGCGGCGACGTCGAAGCCTCCCGTCGCCACCGCCACGGTGCGCGCGCCGATGGGGCGGCCGCAGCGCACGTCGTCGGGGGTGTCGCCGATGATCACGACATCCGACCCGGCGATCGGACTGCCGAGCCGCGCGACGGCCCGGCGCTGCGCGATGGCGGGCAGCTCGGGACGGTGCGCCGCGTCCGAGCCGTAGGCCCCGACACGAAACCGGGCCGGGTCGATCCCACCCGATTGCAGCTTGAGCGCTGCACCACGCTCTACGTTCCCGGTCAAGAGGCCCACCAGGGCGCGGCCGGCGGCCTCCACCGGCTCCAGGGCGTCGAGCAGCGCCCGGACGCCGACCATCAGGCGCGTGACCTGGGTCGGCTTCGCCAGCTCGTCGGCGAGATGACCGACGTACTGATCGCACACCGCCCACACCTGCGCGTCGCTGGTCGCCGCGGGGTGGCCGGCGAGCGACAACAGCTCGCGTACGATCTGCGGGTCGGTTTTTCCGTCGAAGCGGTGGTCGTTGATCGGCCCGGCGGTACCCGCGAGGTCGACGAGCGCACGCTCGATCGCCCGCCGTCCGGCGCCGTCGGTGAGAAGGATCGTGCCGTCGATGTCGAACAGAATCAGACGCATCAGCGCTCCACTCGGCGCACGACGACGAGCTGCTCGCGCAGCTTCGTGAGCCGCTCCTGGTCCGCGAACAGGTCCTCGCTCACCACGCCGCCACGCGACAGCGTCGAGTGGACGATGCGGCCGGCGCCGGCCCACAGCGCGACATGCGAGATCCGCTCGCGCTCGACGAAGCACAGCAGGTCCCCGACGGCGTACCCCGCCCCCGATCCCGAGAGCGCGACCGGCTCCCCGGCCGTGGCCTGCTGATCGCTGTCGCGCGGCAGCGCCAGGCCGCGGGCCGCATAAACCGCCTGCACCAGCCCCGAGCAGTCCACCCCCCACTCGGTGCGGCCACCCCAGAGGTAGGGCGCGCCTCCGAACCAGCGCAGCGCGAGCTGGGGGATCGCCATGAGCCGCGCCTCCGCGTGCAGCTCCGACTCGGAGCGCACCACGCCTGACACGACCCGCGCCAGCCGGCCATCGGCGGTCTGGACGCCGCCACCCCCTTCGCGCAACGGGGCGAGCCGCGCGCCGATCGGCAGCCGCACGCGCTCCCCCTGGTACTCGAGCTCGCAGCCGAGCGAGCGGATCGTCGAATGGCGCAGCCAGCCTTCGAACCAGTCGGTCAGCCCGACGCGTACGTAGCCGGAGTGGATCCACGCCACGTAGCCATCGCCGCCGCGGACGTGCAGCCAGTCGTCCTTGCGCTCCAGCAGGGTCAGCGGCTCGCCCTGCACCGCCTCGTTGACGCGCGGGGCGCGCACCGCCGGCCGCTCGAGCAGCGGCGCGAGCGCCGCGGTCACCACGGCGACGTCGCCGCTGTCGACGCTGGCGTTGGGGAGCAGCGTGACCGCCACTTCCATCCCGGCGGCGCCCCCGATGCGGCGCACTTCGGCCTGTGCCTCGCGGCTCGTGGTCGAACCTTCGATGCGCCCCTCCTGCACCGCCACGTCGAACACGGCGATGCGGCGATCGGGCACCCATTTGCGCTGCAGCTCGCCCAGGGCGCGGATCAGCTGCTCGGTCACCGGCGACTCCCGAGACCGGGCGTAACGGCGTTGCCGGCGGCGAGACGCACGGCCCGCTCGAGCGCCTGCGGCACCGCCGCGGCGGCCAGGGCTTCGGCCTGCAGGGGAGAAGACGGCGCCACGGTGGCGGTGCTCGCCGCGAACACGACGTCGCCGTCGAACAGCGTGCCGAACGGCGTGATGCGGCGCGCCAGGGCGTCGCTCGCGGCGCGCGCCAGCGATTCGAGCGCCACTTTGTCGAGCGCCAGATTGGTGACGACCACGGCGAGCGTGGTGTTGTTAGGGGACGCGGGGCCCGCACCGAACGGCGCGCCGCCGCGACCGAGGTAGTCCAGGCAGTCGAGGAATGCCCCACCGTCCGCGCGCGCGCCGGCGAGGATCTGCCCGTTCGCGTCACGCACATCGCCGACGGCGTTGACCACCACGAGCGCACCCACGACTGCTGCGCCTGCGCTGGCGGCCGAGGTACCGACGCCCCCCTTCATGGCCCGCGCGATCCCCGCGGCCTTGCCGACGGTCGCCCCTGCCCCGACGCCGACCGATCCTTCAGGGATCGTGGTGTCGGCCGCGTCGCAAGCGTGCGAGGCGTCCGCGGGCCCGGGCCACAGCGGCGCGCCCCCCGTATTGCCCAGATCGAAAATGACGGCAGCGGGAACGATCGGGACCACGAAGTCGGCGCGCACGGGGAAGCCGCGTTTGCGCGCCAGCAACCACTGCATCACGCCGTCGGCGGCACCGAGGCCGAACGCCGAACCGCCCGTGAGCAGAATGGCGTCGACGTGGCCCACGACGTGCCGCGGGTCCAGGGCGTCGATCTCGCGCGTGCCGGTGGCGCGACCGCGCAGCGCCGCCGCCGCTCGCATCCCTCCCGGGGGGGCGAGCACGACCGTGCACCCGGTGGCGCCAGTGGGGTGAGTCCAATGTCCGACGCGAATTCCGGGAACGGCGGCGAGGTTCGGAGCGGCTGCACCGGAGGTCACGCGGCGAAGATAGTCGCGCTTGCTGGGGTTGTGCAGGTCAAATAGCTTCGGTGCCAATGCCGACCAGCACACCCGCCGCGCCCACATCCATTCTCGTCGTCGATGATGAGCTGGGGATCCGCCAGGCGCTCGACCGCTACCTCAAGCGGTTGGGGTATCGCGTCTCGCAGGCGGAGAATGGCGCAGCGGCGCTGCAACAGATCATGCAGGATCCACCGCAGGCGATGTTGTGCGACATCCGCATGCCGCAGATGACCGGCGTCGAGCTGGTGCCGAAAGCGCTCGCCGCCGAAGCCGATCTCGCGATCATCATGCTGACGGCCATCGACGATCCCAAGACCGCCATCGAGTGCCTGCGGCTCGGCGCCTATGACTACCTGATCAAACCGCTCGATCTGGAAGAGCTGGACGTGTCGCTGCGCAGCGCGCTGCGGCGTCGGCAACTGGAAATCGACCGACGCGAGCTGGAAGGGTGGTTGGCGCGGGAAGTCGCGGAACGGACACAGGCTCTGGAAGAACGAACCAACGCGATCGCCGAGATCGCCCTGCAGGCACTCGCGGCAGCGCCGGATTGGCCGGGCGCCGCCTCGGCGACCGAG
>CAZXKN010000246.1:0-18747 GCA_964641815.1 uncultured Gemmatimonadaceae bacterium
CCAGGCGCGGCTCGATCTCGATCGGCCGGTTGGCGCGCCGCGGCGGCGGTTCAGTCTCCTGGTGGTACTGGGTCACGACCCCCGGGTCCTTGAGGACGTGTCCCGTGAGGATCGCCACGACGCGGTCGCGCTTCCGAATCAGGCCCTCCTGGATGAGACGTCGCGTCCCGCCCACGCTCGCGGCGCTGGCCGGCTCGCAGCCCGCGCCGGACGCGTCGACCACGGCCTTGGCGTCGAGGATCTCGTCGTCCGTGACCGTCGTGACGACGCCGTTGGTGTCCCGGATTGCACGGACGGCCCGCTCATAGGACGCCGGGTTCCCGATCCGGATCGCGCTCGCCACGGTTTCGGGCTGCACGGTGTGGCGTCGTGCGAATCCCTCCTGAAAGCTCCGGGCGAACGGCGCCGCCCCGGCCGCTTGCACAGCCGCCAGGCGGGGCAGCCGCGTGATCAGGCCACAGTCGCGCGCTTCGCCGAGCGCTTTCCCGAAGGCGGCGGTGTTGCCGAGATTGCCGGCCGGCACGACGATCCAGTCGGGCGGGTCCCAGTCGAGCTGCTGCAGCAACTCGAGCACGATGGTCTTCTGGCCTTCGAGCCGAAACGGGTTGATCGAGTTGAG
This sequence comes from uncultured Gemmatimonadaceae bacterium, assembly GCA_964641815.1. Lineage (GTDB taxonomy): Bacteria > Gemmatimonadota > Gemmatimonadetes > Gemmatimonadales > GWC2-71-9 > DASTHG01. The sequence goes on from CAZXKN010000246.1 coordinate 620, forward strand.
CAGGTACACCCCCAGCCGTTCGCCCGCCTCCCGCGCCAGCGCCAGGCAGGCGTCGAAATCGCCGCGCACCAGGAGTGTCCGCGCGCCGTAGGCCAGGATCTGCGCGACCTTGCCGAGCGCGACCAGTCCGCGGGGAACGAACACGAGCGCCGGGATTCCGGCGAGCGCCGCGTAGGCGCCGAGCGCGGCGGCGGTGTTCCCGGTGGAGGCGCAGGCGACGGCGGTGGACTGGATGCGCCGGGCCTGGGTAACGCCCACCGTCATGCCGCGATCCTTGAATGATCCGGTGGGATTGTGGCCCTCGTGCTTGAGCAGCAGCTCGGACGCGCCGGTGTAGGCCGTCACCGATGGGCGGCGGAGCAGTGGCGTGTTGCCTTCTGGATAGGTGACGACGTCGACCGCCGTGGGGAGCACCATCTCGCGGAAGCGCCACACGCCGGAGGTGGTCGCGCGCCCCGGGCCGATGGGTGAATCGAAGTGCGCGCGCAGCGCGGCATCACGGAGCCCTGACGGGGGGAGCGCGTGCCGCAGCTCGAGCAGGCCGCCGCACGCGCAGCGCAGGCGCGGGTCCGTTTCGGGGAACGATTCGCCGCAGTCGGCGCACACCTGCCGGCTCGCGGGGGGCTGGCTCACTCGCCCGCGAGCTTCAGCACGTCATTCAGGATACCGGCCGCGGTGACCGCCGGACCGGCGCCGGGTCCCGTGATCACGAGTGGGTTCTTCTTGTAGCGCATCGTCGTGAAGATAAACTGGTTGTCGGTGCCATTGAGCGATGCCAGCGGGCTCCGGGCATCCACCACCACGAGGCCGACCTTGATGCGGCGGCGCGTGGCAATGGCGCGATAGCGCAGCACGCGGCCGCGCGCCGCGGCGGCGGTGACCCGGCGTCGCCAGGGTTCGTCCCACTCGTCGAGTCGTTCCAGAAACTCCGCGAGCGCAATGCGCTTCGCGTCGGTGGGGACGAGCGACTCGACGCCGATGTCGTCGAGCTCGCCGCGGAAGCCGAGCAGTCGGCCGAGGATCAGGGCTTTGCGCGCGACATCCCGGCCCGAGAGATCCTCCCGCGGGTCGGGTTCCGGGTAGCCCTTCGCGATCGCCCCGCGCAACGCCCGAGAGAACGACGCCCCTCGTCCCAGCTCGCCGAACAGGTACCCCAGTGTCCCCGACGGACAGGCCTCGACCCGGTCCACCCGGTCGCCGGACTCGATCAGTTTGTCCATCGTGTCGATGACGGGGAGTCCGGCGCCGACCGTCGCTTCGAGCCGCAGCCGGCGATCGTGAGCCAGCGCGGCGGCGCGGATGCGGTCGTAGTCGCGCTGCCGTCCGGTGAGCGGACGCTTGTTGGCAAGCACCACATGCATGCCGGCATCGAATGCCGCCGCCACTACGTCGCCGGTGTCATCGGCAGTCGCGTCCACCAGGACCGGATTCGCGAGTGCATGACCGGCGATCAGGCTCACCGCGGCGGCGGCCGTGCCCCGGTGTCCACCAGGCGTCTTGGCGAGCGAGGCGCCGCTGGCTTTGGCCGCGGCAAGCACGCTCAGACGGCGCGGGGCCAGGCCACGGGTGTCGAACACGAACCCGGAGCGGTCGATTGCGCCCACCACCCGGAGCGCGGATCCGTTGAGTTTCGTCTTCGCGATCATGGCGCCCAGCGCCCGGCCGATCTTTCCGAAGCCCAGCAGCACGACGTCCGTGCGGCGCGTGCCGCCCATCGCGCCGCCGCCGATCTTGCTGAGCTGAAACGCGGTGTGAACCGCACGCTGGGCGGCTGTGGCATCGCGGCCGTCCACTACGAGCGAGAGGTTCAGCTCCGAAGATCCCTGCGCGATGGCGATCACGTCGATGCCCGCTTGCGTGAGAGCGGAAAAGGCGCGCGCGGCAACGCCCGGCGCGCCCGCCATCCCGAGCCCGACCAGCGCGAGCGTCGCCGCTCCCTTGCGCATTTCGACGCCGTCGATCTCCCGTCGCTCGATCTCCTTGTGGAATGTCGCGCGGAGGCTCGCCCGTGCCCGCTGGGCGCTCGCGTCGGGTACGCTGAAACAGATGGAGTGCTCGGACGACGCCTGGCTGATGAGCGACACCGAGATCCCTTCGTGCTGCACCGCGGCAAACGTGCGCGCGGCGATCCCGGGCACGCCCAGCATGCCGTTCCCGGTGACGGTGATCAGGGCTTGTCCCGCAACAGCCGAGAGCGCCTTGACGGGATAGTCGGTCAGCGTGTGCCGCCGCGAGATCTCGGTGCCCGGAGCAGCGGGGTTGGCAAACGGCCTGATGCGGACCGCGAGGTTGCGGTTCCCGAGCGGAATCAGCGCGCGGGGGTGCAACACCTTCGCGCCGTAATAGGCGAGCTCCGCCGCTTCGCGGATGTGCAGCTGCGGCACCACGCGCGCTTCGGGGACGACCCTGGGGTCCGCGGTGAGCAAACCCAGCACGTCCTTCCAGAGCGAGACCTCGCGGGCTGAGAGTGCGCGGGCGAGCAGTGTGGCCGTGAGGTCCGATCCGCCGCGCCCCAGCGTCACGACATGCCCGTTGGGCGCGGCGCCCAGAAAGCCCGGCACGACCGGGACGATGCCCCGGGCGAGGAGTGGGGCCAGCGTCTTCCGGGCGGCGCGCTCGGTCCGGGCGAGGTGGGGCGCGGCTCCGCCGAACGTGCCGTCCGTCTTGACGACGTCGCCGGCGTCGACGTACGCCGCGGGACAGCCGCCCTCCGCCAGAGCCGCCGCGAACAGGTGGGCGCTCAGCCGCTCGCCGCGCGCCACGATGTAGTCCAGCGTGCGCGGGGTGATCTCGCGCAGGATGCCGGTCGCCGCGACCAGCTGGTCGAGCTCGCCGAACGACTGGTCCACGAGGGCGATCATGTCGTTGCGTCTGGCACCCGCTCGGAACAGCGCGCGGGCAATCTGTGCGTGTCGCCGGCGCAGCGCCTGCGCCGGCCCCCGCAGCGCGCCGCGCTCGCCCCGCGCCACTCGCGCGGCGATCTCCAGCAGGGCGTCCGTCACACCCGCCAGCGCCGACACGACCACCACCATCGGACCCCGACCCTGGGCCTGTACGATCGAGACGGCGTGCGCGATCGCCGGCGCGCTGGCGAGCGACGCGCCCCCGAACTTGTGGACGTGCGGTGGACGGGATGGTCGCGACATCAGCCGCCGGAGATGGCGGGGACGATCGTGACTTCGTCGCCGTCCTGGAGCTTGGCCTCGAAGCCCCCGTGGAAGCGGCTGTCCTCGTCGTTCACGTAAAACACGACAAACTTGTACGGATTGCCGTGGTCGTCGCGGAGGCGGGGCGCGAGCTTGGGATACCGCGCGGCGACGTCGGCCACCGCCTCGCCGAGCGTGCCACCCTGCGCTTCCATGTTGCGCTGCCCGTCAGCGAGCGCCGCGAGCACGTTCGGGATGTTGATCTGGATGGACATCGGCCCTCCTCTACGAATTGGGTTGCAGCACCGCGTCGTAACCGCTAACGCGTCGACTGACCACGAAATGCTCCGCTTTGACGCCCGCGTCCTGCCAGGCCCGGCCCATGGCGTCCGCCACCGCGGCGGCGCGGCCGGATGGAGTCAGAGCCACGATCGTCGGGCCCGATCCGCTCAACGTCGCCCCGTGCGCTCCGGCCGCGCGCGCCGCATTCGTCACGGCGTCGTACCCACAGACCAGCGCGCGACGGTGCGGGACGTGCAACACATCGTCGAGCGCGATGGCGAGCAAGGCGGAATCGCCCGTGGCGAGTCCGCGCACCAGTGCCGCCCCGCGCGCCGCCGCCACGGCGGCCGTGGCGTGCGGCACGGATGCCGGCAGTGCGGCGCGCGCGCGCTTCGTTTCGAGCGGGAAGTCGGGTACCGCGAACACGAAAGCGATCGCGGGGTGGACCTCGAGCGGGACGGCGAGAAAGCCGCCGGCCGGGCGGTGCAGGGCGAGCGTCGCGCCGCCGAACACGGCGGGCGCCACGTTATCGGGGTGCCCTTCGATTTCGGCGCACAGGGCAAGGAGCGCCTCAGCCTCGAGTCCGATCCCCAGCAGCGCGGCCGCCGCGGCGGCGCCGGCGACGACCGCCGCGGCCGAGGACCCGAGACCCCGTCCAACGGGAATGTCGGAGTCCGCGGTGAGCGTGAGGCGGGGGACCTCGCGTCTCCCCATGCGACAGGCGGCGGCGAAGCCCTGATAGACGAAGTCTTCCTCCGGTCGAACGGAGAGCCCGCGTAGTGCTCCTCGCCGATCAATCGTGACGGCCGGTGCCGCGCGGTCGTCGGCGCACCGGGCCGACAGCTCGAGCCACCGCTCGACGGCCATCCCCGCCCAGTCGAATCCCGACCCCAGGTTCGACGTCGACCCGGGCACGCGAACTGTTACGCTTGCGGCCACTGGTCCACCAGCGTCGCGACCTCGCGGAGCCGCGGAGCGATGACGGGCGCTTTGGGCAGCTCGGACCCAACGGCCTCGATCGTCTTGAGCCCGTGGCCGGTGATGCACAGCACGATCTCGTCCGTCGGGCCGAGCCGTCCGGCGCGCGCCAGCTCCAGCGCCGCGGCCACCGTGACGCCACCTGCCGTCTCGGCGAACACACCCGCGGTCTCAGCGAGCAGCCTGATGCCGGCGCGCAGCTCGTCGTCGCTCACGGCCTGGGCCCAGCCGCCCGATTCCCGGATCGCCTGCGCTGCGCGCACGCCGTCCGCCGGGTTCCCAATCGCGATGGAGCGCGCGATCGTGTTCGGTACCACAGGGACAATGGTCTCGCCGCCGCTCTCAACGAGGTGCACGATGGGCGCGCAGCCCGCTGCCTGCGCCCCGAACACACGGGGTGGCGTCCCGTCCACGAGGCCCGCGTCGAGGAACTCGCCGAAACCCTTGCGCAACTTCGTCACGAGCGAGCCACCCGCCATGGGAGCCACCACCGCTGTCGGCAACCGCCAGCCCAGCTGTTCCGCGATCTCGAACGCGAGGGTCTTCGAGCCCTCGCCGTAGTAGCTGCGCAGGTTGACGTTCAGCACGCCCCAGCCGAAGCGGTCGGCCACCTGGGCGCAGAGCCGGTTGACGTCGTCGTACGTGCCCTGCACCCGCACGAGGCGGCACCCATACACGCTCGTCGCCACGACCTTTTCCTGCTCCGTCTGGTCGGGAATGAACACCCAGGCGGCGAGCCCGGCGCGGGCGGCGTGCGCGGCCACGGCGTTCCCGAGATTGCCGGTGGACGCGCAGCTCACGGTCTCGAGTCCGAACGCCACGGCGGCGTTGAGCCCGGCGGCCACGACGCGGTCCTTGAACGAGAGCGACGGCTGGCAGACGGAATCGTTTTTCACCCACGCGCGCGCCACGCCGAGCCGCCGCGCCAGGGCGGTGGACTCGATCAGGGGCGTGAACCCCGTGTTCTGCGAGTGCGTCGTGTCGCCCTCGAACGGCAACCACTCCCGATAGCGCCACACCGTGGGGGCGCGGGCGGCGATGGTGGATCGGTCCGGCAGGTGGCGCGCCGGATCGTACACCGGCTCGAGGGGACCGAGGCACTCTTCGCAGACGGCTATGGGTGCGGCCTCGTGCGTGGCGCCGCAGTTATGACAGCGCAGCGGCAAGGCGCGAGCAGTGGGTGGTGCGAGCGTCTCTGGCATACGTCCGAGGAACTCCTAAAGCAGAAACGCCCGCAAAGACGAGCCGCGGGCGGTCGCTTTTTAGCAATTGTTTAACGTGGCTGCAATACGCGGCAAATCGCCACGACACATTCAGTTGTCGTCCGATACTTACCCGTGCCCGAGCGCCGCGTCAAGCGCGGGAAGGCGATATTTTCCCTCCATGAGATCCAAACTGCGGCTCGGCATCCTGGGCGCGACCGGCACCGTCGGGCAGCGGATGATCAGCCTGGTGGACGGCCACCCCCAGTTCGCAGTGACGGCGGTCGCGGCCTCGCACCGCTCCCAGGGTCGGCCGTACGCCGAGGCGTGTGAGTGGCGCCTCCCGGTGACGATGCCGGCCGCTATCCGCTCGCTGCCCGTCCGATCGCCCGAACCGCCGCTCGACTGCGATGTCGTATTGTCCAGCCTGCCGGCGGACGTGGCGGGCGACGTGGAGTCGCAGTTCGCCGCGGCGGGATACCCCGTCATCAGCAACTCATCGTCCCATCGCATGGATCCGGACGTACCGCTCGTCGTTCCCGAGATCAATCCCGACCATCTCGCGCTGATCGAGCGGCGCCAGGGCAAGGGCTTCATCGTCACGAATCCGAATTGTTCGACGATCATGCTGGCACTCGCGCTGGCTCCGCTGCACGCGCGCTTCGGAGTGGAGGCAGCCGTCGTCACGACGATGCAGGCGATCTCCGGCGCGGGGTATCCTGGCGTCGCGTCGCTCGACATCGTGGACAACGTGGTGCCCTTTATCGCCAACGAAGAAGAGAAGATCGAGCGGGAGACGCTCAAGGTTCTCTCCGCCGACTTCGCGCTGAGCGCGCAATGTCATCGCGTCCCCGTGGTGGACGGGCACATGGGCGCGGTGCGGGTGCGGCTGGCCCGGCCGGCCGAGCCGCGCGAGCTGCGTGAGGCGTTCACGTCCTTCCGCGGTATCCCGCAGGAGCTCGCGCTCCACTCGGCGCCCGCGTGGCCGATCATCGTGCGCGACGAGCCTGATCGCCCGCAGCCGCGGCTGGACCGGGACGCGGGCGGCGGCATGAGCGTCACCGTCGGCCGGATCATGCACGACCGCGTGCTCGGTCACCGCTTCGTGGTGCTGAGCCACAATACGATCCGCGGCGCCGCCGGAGCGGCGCTGCTGAACGCCGAGCTGCTGCTTGCCCGGGGTCAGATCGGTGCCAACGGGACGTCCTAGTCGCTGAGGCTCTCAGTAGTGTGGCATCGAGCGGTCCACTTCCGCCGCCCACGCTTCGATGCCGCCGCGGAGACTGCGGACCTTCGAGAAGCCCGCGGCCCGCAGGATCTCGAGCGCGCGCATCGACCGGACGCCCTTGTGGCACTGCGTCACGATCTCCCGGTGGCCGTCCAGCTCGGCGAGCCGTTCCGGGAGCTCGCTCAACGGAATCAACCGCGCCCCCGGGATGCGGCAGATCTCCCATTCCCTCGTCTCGCGCACGTCCACGAGATCGAGGTCCCGGTTTTCCTTGAGATCGCGCGCCAGGTCACTCACCGTGATCTCCGAGCCCTCGTCGGCGGGCGCCGCGCCGATCCCGCAGAAGGCCTCGTAGTCGATCAGCTCGCGCACCGATGGATTGGGTCCGCACACCGGGCAATTGGGATCCTTGCGGAGTGGCAGCTCCCGGAAATGGAACTTGAGCGCATCGAACAGGACCAGCCGGCCCACCAGCGTGTCGCCGGCGCCCAGGATCAGCTTCAACGTCTCCAATGCCTGGATGCTCCCGATGATCCCGGGCAACACCCCCAGCACGCCACCTTCCGCACACGACGGGACGAGCCCCGGCGGCGGTGGCTCGGGATAGAGGCAGCGGTAGCACGGGCCCTCGGCGGCGAGGAATACCGATGCCTGTCCCTCGAACCGGAAGATCGAGCCGTAGACATTGGGCTTGCCGAGCAGCACGCACGCGTCGTTCACGAGGTAGCGCGTAGGGAAGTTGTCGGTGCCGTCCACGACCACGTCGAAGGCACCCAGGATCTCGCGCGCGTTCTGGGACGTGAGGTGCACGGGAAAGGTCTCGACGCGCACGTGGGGGTTGAGGTCCTGGAGCCGTGCCGCCGCCGATTCGAGCTTCGGTTGTCCCAGTCTCGAGGTTCCGTGCAGGATCTGGCGTTGCAGATTCGTCGCGTCGACCGCGTCGAAATCCACGAGTCCGATCGTCCCGACGCCGGCCGCCGCCAGGTAGAGCGCGGCGGGCGAGCCCAACCCGCCGGCCCCGATGAGCAGCACGCGCGCCGCCTTGATGCGGCGTTGCCCGCCGGGTCCGACCTCGGGCAGGATGAGGTGGCGCGAATAGCGGAGGATCTCCGCGTGATCGAGCTGCGGCAATGCAGTCGCCGACATGATCAGGACTCCTTCACCACGAATGGCGTTCCTCGAAACCGCGGCGATCCCGCGTCACGGATCTCCGAGCGGGCGTCCCGCGAATGCGGAATCTGCGCGATTCGCACGCCGGATTGTACCGGTGGCGGCATACGTGCCCAGCAGGCGCACCGAGTCGGCGGCCCCCGTGTCCGCACGGAGCTCGGTCAGCGCCGCCTCGATCTCGACCGGGTCCCCGAGCACGTCCAGGTAGAAGACGTACTCCCAGGGCCGGCCGGGAATTGGGCGCGACTCGATCTTCGACAGGTCGAGGCCACGCCGCGCGAACGAGCCGAGCGCGCGATGCAGTGAGCCGGGCACGTTCGCGAGCGAGACGACCAGCGACGTTTTCGACGTGGCGTCCGGCCGCGCCGGCGCCGGGTGGCGGGACACGAGGAGAAACCGGGTGAAGTTGGCCGGGTCATCCTCGAGACCCTCCTGCAATACACTGCCACCGTACAGCCGCGCCGCCAGATCGGACGCGATCGCCGCGTCCGCCGCCACACGGTCGTTCATCAGATCTCGCACGCTGCCCGCCGTGTCGTAGGCCGGCACCGCGGTCATCGTCGGGTGAGCGGCGAAGAACCTCCGGCATTGCGCGAGTGCCACCGGGTGGGAGGCGACCCGGCGTACCTGCTCCAGGGTCGTTGCGGGTCGGACGATGAGGCAGTGTCGCACCCGGATTTCCGTCTCGCCCACGACCCACAGAGAATGGGTACGGAGCAGGTCGTAGTTCTCGTGGATCGACCCGGCCAGCGAGTTCTCGATCGGCACGACGCCGTGCTCGGCCTTGCCCTCCGTCACCGTCCGGAACAGCTCGGGGAAGTCGACGCAGGGGACAAGGTGGATCTCCGGTCCGTGCGCGGCGAGGGCGGCCGCGTGGCTGAACGACCCGAGCTCACCCGGGATCGCGACCGCCGTCACTCCTCGAGCTCCGCGCCGCGGGTCAACGCCACGAGCTTCCAGAACACGTCGCGCACGTCTTCGGCCGGCAGCCCGGCATCGCGGGCGAGCGCCGCCGCCCGTCGGATCACGGCGGCTTCCTGTGAGGGATCGACGGTCGGCAGTCCGGCGGCGCGTTTCGCCGCGGCCGTGCCGCGCGCCGCGCTGACGCGCTCCCGGATCAGGTCGACCAGAGCCCGATCGATACGCTCGATCTCGGCGCGGTGCCGCGAGAGATCGGCGTTCACGCCGCCCGTCCTTCCCGCGCGACGCGGGGTCCGGAGAGGCTCCGTCCCGCCGCGGCGGCGAACGGCGCCACCGCCGCCATCAACTCGCCGAACTGCTGCGGCGTGAGGGATTGGTCGCCATCGGACAGGGCGATTTCGGGCCGCGGGTGCACTTCGACGATCAGGCCGTCGGCGCCCGCCGCCACCGCGGCGCAGGCCAGCGCCGTGACGAGATCCGCGCGCCCCGCCGCGTGACTCGGATCGACGATCACCGGAAGATGCGTCTCTTGCCGCAACAGCGGGATCGCCGCGATGTCGAGGGTGTTGCGCGTATCGGTCTCGAACGTGCGGATGCCGCGCTCGCACAGCATCACGTCCGGGTTGCCGGCGGCCAGCACGTACTCTGCCGCGAGCAACAGCTCGGTGATGGTGGCCGCCATGCCGCGCTTCAAGAGCACCGGGCGACGCACGCGACCCACCTCGCAGAGCAGCGGGTAGTTCTGCATGTTGCGGGCGCCGATCTGCAACACGTCCGCGTGCTCCGCCACCACCTCGACGTCACGAGGATCGAGTACTTCGGTCACCACGGGGAGCCCCGTCTCGCAGCGGCATTCGGCGAGCAGCTTGAGCCCCTCCCGCTCCAGGCCGCGGAACGAGTAGGGAGACGTGCGCGGCTTGAACGCCCCGCCGCGCAAGGCGCCGGCGCCGCTGCGCCGCACGGCGTGTGCCGTTTCGCGCAGCATCTCGAGCCCTTCGACCGCACACGGGCCCGCGACGACGACGAGCTCCGGGCCTCCCACCAGCGCCCGCGCGCCGTCGCCGATCCGGATCAGCGTGCGGCCGCCGTCCGGCGCGAGCGCGCTGGCAGCGAGCCGGTACGGAGTCCCCCACGCCGTGACGCCCGCCACGCCGGGAAGGGCCGCCACCGCGGCGCTCGGCAGCTCTCGAGCGTCTCCCAGGCAACCGATCACGACGCGGCCACCCTGCTGAACCGCATGACTGCGCACGCCGTACGACTCGACGTGCTCGCGTATGCGGTCGATCATGGCCGCCGTTGCATCCATACGTGTCACGATGATCATCGAGCCCCCTTGCAGCCGAAATAAAAAGCGGCCCGCTGTCGTAGCGGGCCGCCCGTGTCGCTTGGAGAATCGTCGCTGTTGCTATCTAGTCGCGCGCATCTCTCCAGCCACGGCCCGCACGGCGGGACGCGTAAAAGAAGAAGAACGCAAAATAGGACTGGCGCGACATCATGGCACCGATGATAGGTCGCGGGCGGCGAGTCGTCAACCGGCACGCGCCAGGGCCATATTTAGGGGCATGGGACAGCAACTCCGCAGCCGGCTCATCACGGAAGGCGTGCAGCGCACGCCCAACCGCGCGATGCTGCGCGCCGTGGGATTCGGGGACGCCGATTTCGCCAAACCCATCGTCGCCATCGCCAACGCCCATTCGACCATCACCCCGTGCAACGCCCGGCTCGACGAGCTGGCGCGCCGTGCTGCGGTGGCCGTCCGCGCGGCGGGCGCGATGCCCCAGCTGTTCGGCACCATCACCGTGAGCGACGGCATCTCCATGGGAACCGAGGGGATGAAGTACTCGCTCGTCTCCCGGGAGGTGATTGCCGACTCGATCGAGACGGTGTGCAACGCGCAGTGCGTGGACGCCGTGCTCGCGATCGGCGGCTGCGACAAGAACATGCCGGGCGCCATGATCGCGTTCGCCCGGCTCGACATCCCGGCGGTGTTCGTCTACGGCGGCACCATCAAGCCCGGCCATTACCAGGGACGCGATCTCACGGTGGTGAGCGCCTTCGAGGCCGTGGGCGAATACAGCGCCAGGAAGCTGAGCGAGGCCGATCTCCTGGAAGTCGAGCGGCGGGCGTGCCCGGGCGCCGGAGCCTGCGGCGGCATGTTCACGGCCAATACCATGTCCGCGGCGATCGAGGCGATGGGGATGAGCCTCCCCTATTCTTCCACCATGGCCGCCGAGGACGCGGAGAAGGTCGAGAGCGCGGCCCGCTCGGCGGAGGTGCTGGTGGACGCCGTGCGTCACCAGCGCACGCCGCGCCGGATCCTGACGCGCCAGGCGTTCGACAACGCCATCGCCGTCGTCATGGCACTCGGCGGCTCGACCAACGCCGTGCTGCACCTGCTGGCCATCGCCCACGCCGTGGGCGTGCCACTGGCGCTCGACGACTTCGAAGCCGTACGCGCCAGGGTCCCCGTGCTGTGCGATCTCAAGCCGTCGGGCCGCTTCGTGACGACGGACCTGCACGCGGCCGGTGGCGTGCCGCAGGTCATGAAGATGCTCCTCGCCCACGGCGTGCTGGACGGCAATGCGCTGACCGTCTCGGGCAAGACGGTGGCGGAAATACTGGATGACGTTCCCGCCGAGCCGCGCCCCGACCAGGAAGTGATCCGGCCGTGGGGACGGCCCCTCTATCCCCAGGGGCACCTCGCCATCCTGCGCGGCAACCTCGCACCGGACGGTGGCGTCGCGAAGATCACGGGGATCAAGCATCGCCGCATCACCGGACCGGCGCGGGTGTTCGACTGCGAAGAGGACTGCCTCGCTGCCATTCTCGCGGGGCGAATCCAGCCGGGGGACGTCGTGGTGATCCGCTACGAAGGCCCCAGGGGAGGCCCCGGGATGCGCGAGATGCTGTCACCCACCTCGGCCATTATCGGCGCCGGGTTGGGTGATTCCGTGGGTCTCGTCACCGACGGGCGGTTTTCGGGCGGCACGTACGGTCTCGTCGTGGGTCACGTCGCGCCGGAAGCCGCCGTCGGGGGCCCGCTCGCGGTGGTGCAGGACGGGGACCGCATCACGATCGACGCCGACCAGCGGGCGCTCGAGCTGCACGTGGCCGAGCCCGAGCTCGCCGCACGGCGCAAGGCCTGGACGGCGCCGGCCCCCAGGTATACGAGCGGAGTGTTGGCGAAGTACGCGCGGCTCGTCTCCAGCGCGAGCGTGGGGGCGGTGACGGACTAGCGAGCCGCCGCGACCGCAGTGGCGAGGGAAGGCCGCTCGGGCTGAGCCACGAGCGCCGCGATGTGCTGTCCCATCGCTCGCGTTCCCATGACCTGATCGCCCGGTCCGGCGATGTCCGCCGTGCGCGCGCCACGTTCGAGCGCCGTCGCGATGGCCCGCTCCACGGCGGCTGCCGGCTCGGCAAGGCCGAGCCCATGCCGCAGCAGGAGCGCGACGGTGGCCATGGCGCCGATCGGATTTGCCAAGTCCCGTCCCGCGAGGTTCGGCGCCGAGCCATGGACAGGTTCGAATAGACCGGGTCCCGAGCCCAGCGACGCCGACGGCAACATCCCCAGGGAGCCCGCGAGCACCGCCGCCTCGTCGCTCAGGATGTCGCCGAACATGTTCTCCGTCACCAACACGTCGATCTCCGAGGGCGCGCTCACGAGCCGCATCGCGGCCGTATCCACGTAACAGTGCTCCAGCGTGACGTCGGGGAACTCGGCCGCCAGTCGTGTGACCGTCTCGCGCCACAGCTGCGACGTCTCGAGCACGTTGGCTTTGTCGACGGAGAGGAGGCGCCGCCGCCGCGCCTGCGCCGCCGTGAATCCGACGTGGGCCACCCGCTCCACTTCGGCGGCGGAGTAGCGCAGCGTGTTGAATGCCGTGCCATCGACGCGTCCCCGCGGCTCCCCGTAGTACAGTCCGCCCGTGAGCTCGCGAACGATGAGGAGGTCCACGCCCGTAAGCCGTTCGGGTTTGAGGGGAGACGTGTGCAGCAGCGCCGGATACAGCGCGACGGGGCGCAGATTGGCGTACACGCCGAGCAGTGCTCGCAACGCGAGCAACCCTGTTTCCGGGCGCCGCTCGCGCGGTTCGCCGTCGAGTGCCGGGTCGCCCACCGCGCCGAGCAGAACCGCATCCGCCAGTCGCACGGCGTCACGCGTCGCCTGGGGCAGGGGATCGCCGGCGACCCGGACCGCGGCCGCGCCGACCGGGTATTCGCGTGTGTCGAATCGCAGGTCGTAGCGTGCGGCGACGGCATCGAGCACGCGCCGAGCCTGGCCGATCACCTCGGGGCCAATGCCGTCGCCGGGGAGCACCGCGATCTCGTACTGCTTCAGGCTTCGTCTCCCGCACTTGAACGTGGAACGCGAAACTGGGAACGCGGAACTTTCAGGGCAGGGTCGACTCCCCAACCGTTTCCCGAGGCCCACTCGTCCGTTCCGCGTTCCGCGTTCCGCGCTCCGCGTTCGTACGCCGCAATCCGATCCTCCGAGAGCAGCGTACGGCCGATCTCGTCGAGACCCCGGAGCAGCATGTCGCGTTGGTACGGCTGCATCGCGAACGCCGCCCGGAAACCGGCCGCATCTGTCACGGTCAGCGCCTCCAGATCCACGGTGAGATCGTACCGCCCGCCGGCCCGCTCATGGCGGTCGAACAGCTCGGCGATCGCCTCGGTCGGGAGCCGCACGGCGAGGAAGCCGTTCTGGCAACAGTTGGCGTAGAAGATGTCGGCGAAGCTCACCGAGAGCACCGCGCGGAAGCCGTACTGCTGCAGCGCCCACACCGCGTGCTCGCGTGAGGACCCGCAACCGAAGTTGGCGCCGGCGAGCAGCACACTGGCACCCGCCGCCTCGGAGCGGTTCAGCTCAAACGCCGGATCCGGAGTCCCGTCGGGCCGGAATCGCCAGTCGTAGAAAAGACTCGGCCCAAACCCCGTTCGCTCCACCCGCTTGAGAAACTGCTTGGGGATGATCTGGTCCGTGTCCACGTTGACACGGGGCAGTGCAGCGACTCGCCCGGTGTGACGGACGAATGGGGTGCTCACCGCCACTCCCGCACGTCCACCAGCTCACCCGCGATCGCGGCGGCGGCCGCCATGGCGGGACTCATCAAGTGCGTTCGCCCGCCACGCCCCTGTCGTCCCTCGAAGTTGCGGTTCGACGTCGCGGCGCAGCGCTCACCCGGCTGTAGCACGTCGGAGTTCATGCCCAGGCACATCGAGCAGCCGGCGTTGCGCCACTCGAACCCGCCGGCGGTGAATACCCGATCGAGCCCTTCGGCCTCCGCCTGTGCCTTCACCGCCTGCGAGCCGGGGACGACCATGGCGCGCACGCGCGACGAGACGCGGCGACCTGCGACCACCCGCGCCGCTGCCCGCAGGTCCTCCACTCGCGCGTTGGTACACGACCCGATGAACACGCGATCGATGGGGAGCCCGGCGAGCGGCGTCCCCGGTTCGAGGTCCATGTACGCCAGCGCCCGACGCGCCGCCTGCTGCTCGGCCTCCGTGGCGTGGCTTGCGGGGTCGGGGACCGTGCCCGTGATCGCCGTAACCATGCCGGGGTTCGTGCCCCACGTGACCTGCGGAGCCAGATCCGACACGTCGAGCGTGACACTGCTGTCGTAGGTCGCGCCGGGGTCACTGGCGAGGCCGCGCCAACGTTCGACTGCTCGCTGCCACGCGTCCCCCTGTGGCGCCCGCGGCCGGTTCGCCAGGTACTCGAACGTCATCTCGTCCGGCGCGATCATGCCGGCACGGGCGCCGGCCTCGATCGACATGTTGCAGATCGTCATCCGCCCTTCGAGCGACAGCCGGCGGATCGCATCACCCGTGTACTCGATCACGCTACCCGTCGCCCCGGCCGTACCGATCCGGCCTACAACAGCGAGGATCATGTCCTTGGGTGACACTCCGGTCGAGAGCGCTCCGGTGAAGCGCACCTCCATGGTCCGCGGCCGCGTCGCCACGAGACACTGGGTCGCGAGGACGTGCTCCACCTCCGTTGTCCCGATCCCGAACGCCAGCGCCCCGAACGCGCCGTGGGTGGACGTGTGCGAGTCGCCGCACACGATGATCATGCCTGGCTGCGTCAGCCCCAGCTCCGGGCCGATCACGTGCACGATGCCCTGGCGCGGCGAGTGCAAATCGAACAGCTCGATTCCGAACTCCCGGGAGTTCGTTGCCAGCGCCTCGACCTGTTGGGCCGCCACGGGATCGCCGAGGGGCCGGGTGCGATCGTCCGTGGGCACGTTGTGGTCCATCGTGGCCACCGTGAGATCGGGACGCCGCACGGTGCGCCGCTTCCCCCGCAGCCCCGCGAACGCCTGCGGCGACGTCACCTCGTGTACCAGGTGGAGGTCGACATACAGGAGCTCCGGCCCCTCCGGGAGCCGGTGCACGACGTGGGCGTCCCAGACCTTGGCACACAGAGTTCGCGGGCGCGGCGCGTTCATTTCAGCGCGCGGCGACGCGCTCGTCACCGCGCAGCGGCGCGGGGGCCCGGGCCGGCCGGGCCAGCTGTGCCGCGGCGGCCGCCTTTCCCTCCTCGGACCACGGCATCATCGCCCGCAGCCGGGCGCCGACCTGTTCGATCAGGTGTTCGCGATCGACCTGGCGCAGCCGCTGGAAGTTGGCGGCACCAGTCTTGTTCTCGTCGATCCACTCACGGGCGAACGCCCCGCTCTGAATGTCCGCGAGGATCTGCCGCATCGTTTCCCGCACCGCCGGCGTGACGATGCGTGGACCACGGGTGTAGTCGCCGTACTCCGCCGTGTCGCTGATGGAATAGCGCATGAACTTCATGCCGCCGCGATACATGAGGTCGACGATCAACTTCAGCTCGTGGAGACATTCGAAGTACGCCAGTTCGGGCGCATACCCGGCTTCGACCAGGGTCTCGAACCCCCCCTTGATCAGCGCCGTCACCCCGCCACACAGCACGACCTGCTCGCCGAACAGATCGCTTTCGGTCTCCTCGCGAAACGTTGTCGGGAGGACGCCGGCCCGCGTGCATCCGATCCCTCGGGCGTACGCCAGGGCGTTGGGGAGCGCCGCGCCGCTCGCGTCGTTGGCGACGGCGACCAGGGCCGGCACACCGCGGCCCGCCTGGAATTCGCTGCGCACCAAATGGCCCGGGGACTTCGGGGCGACCATCGAGACGTCCACGCCGGAGGGCGGCGTGATCTCCTTGTAGTGCACGTTGAAGCCGTGCGCGAACATCAGCGTCTTCCCCGGCGTGACATGGGGCGCGACGTCGCGGTCGTACACCGCCTTCGCGTGCTGGTCGGGCACGAGCATCATGATGACGTCGGCGGCGCGGGCGGCCTCGCTCACGGATCGAACATCGAGGCCGTCCGCCTTCGCTTTGGCCCACGACGGGCCACCGGTGCGCAGCCCGACGATGACCGTCACGCCGCTCTCTTTCAGGTTCAGCGCGTGGGCATGGCCTTGACTGCCGTAGCCGATGACTGCCACCGTGCGCCCGCGGAGGCGGTTGAGCTCCGCGTCGGCGTCGTAGTAGACCTGCAATGCGTCGGTCGCCATAGGTTCTCTCTGTCGTGAGGGGTCAACGGGGACGGTGCGCCGTTCGGCTGTGGGAGCCAGCGCCACCGCACGCGCGCCGGACAGACGCCGCAGCTTGCGCGCCGCGGTGTCGATCGACGCACCGTCGCCCTGCAGGGTGACGGTCA
Source organism: uncultured Gemmatimonadaceae bacterium (assembly GCA_964641815.1). GTDB lineage: Bacteria > Gemmatimonadota > Gemmatimonadetes > Gemmatimonadales > GWC2-71-9 > DASTHG01. The sequence continues at coordinate 17,238 of CAZXKN010000246.1, forward strand.
GCCAGTCGAGGCCCGGGGTCTCCGCGGGGCCGAGCCGGACGCTCTCCATCGGCAGGTTGACGCGGCGCAGTGCCCCCACGGCTCGGCTGAGCGCCAGGAGATCCCGATCCAGGAGCAGTTGCAACGTGTGCGACACGCCGGCCGGATCCATCATGCGGGCGTCGCGGCCACCGGCTCGGCTTCGATCGCCTCGGAGAGCGACGCGCCCGGTGGAATCATGGGGAACACGTTCGCTTCCTGCTCGATGACGAACTCGATCAACGCCGGGCCCGGCGTGGCGTTGGCGCGCGCCACCACCGCGGCGAGCTGCCCCGCGTCCTCCACGCGCCACCCCGCGATCCCGTAGGCATGCGCGAGCTTCACGTAGTCGGGGCTCCAGATCGGCGTGGCCGAATAGCGGCGCGCGTGGAAGAATTGCTGCCACTGGCGCACCATGCCGAGATAGCCATTGTTGAAGATCCCGATCTTCACCGGAATCTTCTCCTGCACCATCGTGGCGAGCTCCTGCAGGTTCATCTGGAACCCGCCGTCCCCCGAGATCGACCATACCGGCTCGCCGGGCCGCGCCAGCGCGACGCCCATCGCCGCGGGGACGGCGAAGCCCATCGTGCCGAGGCCGCCCGAGGTGATGTGCGAGTTGGGGCGCCGGTAGGGGTAGACCTTCGCTACCCACATCTGGTGCTGACCCACGTCGGTCACGATCGTCGCGCGGCCCCCGGTCTCGCCGTGAATCGCGGCCATGATGTTCTCGGGGGAGAGATCGCCGCGGAAGCTCTCGCGTCGCTGCCGCACGAAGCTCCGGATCTCGTCGCGCCACGCGTCGCACTGCCGGGGCGCGACCGTGCGGAGCAGGTCGGTCAGGACCGCTTTCACGTCGCCGACGATCCCGAGGGCGGTCGGGACGTTCTTCCCGATCTCGGAGGCGTCGAGATCCACGTGGATGATCAGGGCCTGGGGCGCAAAGCCGGCCGTGTTCCCCGTGACGCGATCGTCGAAGCGCAGGCCGATTCCCAGGATGAGGTCGGCGCGCTGGATCGCCCGGTTCACGTGCACCTCGCCGTGCATTCCCGGCATGCCAAGGTGTAGCGGGTGCGACTCGGGGAACCCGCTGATCCCGAGCAGTGTCGTGATCACCGGGAACCCCGTGCGCTCGGCAAGCCGGCGCAGCTCGTCATAGGCATCGGCGAGGATCACGCCGTGACCGATCATGATGAGCGGGCGGGCCGCGGTGGCGATGAGCTGGGCTGCCTGCTCTACGAGGTGTTGGGTGTCAGGTGGCAGGTGGCGGGTGCTCCCACCGACTTCCCCTGACACCCGCCGCCTGCCACCTGCCACCTGGTAGTCAGCCTTCTGGTTCTGAACATCCTTCGGCACGTCGATCAGGACCGGTCCGGGGCGGCCGTCCGTGGCGATGGCGATCGCCTCGCGCACCCGCGGGGCCAGCTCGCTCACATCTTGCACCTGATGGCTGTGCTTGGTGACAGGGAGCGTCACGCCGATCACGTCGGTT